>JALTNS010000344.1 GCA_027000565.1 Rhizobiaceae bacterium
CAGTGGCATTCACTCCTCCGAAACGCTTGTTCAATCCGGAAACCTGCAACACCGTCGCCATCTACTTGCCCCCGCCCTTGAGCAGACCCATCAGCCCGCCACGAATGAACAAAACAACACCGATCAACAACAGGCCAAACGGCAGGTGCCAATAGATGGTAAACGATGACAGCACCTCTTCAAGAAGAATAAATATCGATGATCCCAAAACCGGACCAAGTGCGGTTGAAACACCACCAAGAATAACCATGAACATCAACTCGCCCGACCGGGTCCAGTGCATCATGTCGGGCGAAATGAAGGTGGTGAAGTTGCCAAGCAGAAAGCCCGCATAACCGGTCATCGCACCGGAAATCACATAGGCCGCAAGGCGATAATAATAGGTGTTATATCCCAGTGTCACCACCCGTTCGTCATTGCCCTTGGCCCCTTGCAGAACCATGCCAAAACGCGAATTGACAATTCTGTGAACCATAAACATTGCGACGACCAGCGAGACATAGGAAAGCCCGTAAAGCTGCATCGGGCTGTCAAGATTGATAAATGGCAATTCCGAACGCACATCAATCGTCAGTCCGTCATCGCCGCCATATATATCGAGCGACAGAAAGAAAAAATATGCCATCTGGCCAAAGGCCATGGTGATCATAATAAAATAGACGCCCTTGGTACGCAGGCTGATAGCACCGGTTATCAGCGCAAACAGCGCCGAGATACCCACAGCCAGGGCAAGGTGAAACAACCCGCTGTAACTGGCGATCAGATCAAATTCGCCATAGGTCGCATGATAGGCCGGGATACCGACCGCATAGGCACCAAATCCGATAAAAGCCGCGTGACCAAAAGAGACCATGCCACCAAATCCGAGGATCAGGTTAAGACTGACCGCCGCAATCGCAAGGATTACCAGCCGGGTGGCAAGGTCCATATAGAAAGTCAGCCCGGACACAAACATCACAGGTGGAACGATCGCCAGCGCGATCATTGCAATCAGTGTAACCCATCCGGTTTTGCTCAAACCCGACATCAGCGCACCTTGGGCGGAAACAGGCCCTGCGGCTTGAGCGCAAGAACAACCGCCATCAGGATATAGATCATCATGGCAGATACCGCCGGGGCCGCGGTTTCAGCGGCATTTTCACTCATCACCAGTTCAAAAATCGAATCAAGGAAAGCCCGACCCAAAGTATCAATCAGCCCGATCAGGATAGCGGCAATAAAGGCGCCTTTCATAGAGCCGATGCCACCGACAATGATCACCACAAAGGCGGTGATGATGATCTGCCCGCCCATGCCGATTGAAGCTTCGGTAATCGGCGATATCAACATGCCGGCAAGACCCGCCATCATCGCGCCCAGTGCAAATACCAGCGCGAACAGGGTTTTGATATCAATGCCAAGGGCGGATACCATGGTCCGGTTGGAGGCACCGGCGCGGATCAACATGCCAATTTTGGTATAATTGACCAGCCATACCAGCCCCCCGGCGACCGCCAGCCCGGTGGCAATGATCAACAACCGGAAGGTTGGTATTACCGCCCCTTCAAACAATTCCACCTGCCCGTCGAGCCACTGTGGCAATGGCACAGAAATACCCTCCGGGCCCCAGATCAGATGGGCCGATGTATCCAGCACCAAAATCAGCCCGAAAGTGCCTAGAACATGATCGAGATGATCCTTGTCATAGAGATTTCGGGCAATCAGCCGCTCGATAGCATATCCAACCAACCCGGTAATCGGCAGCGCCACCGCCACGGCAATCAAAAAATTGCCCAAATAAAATGTCAGCGATGCGCCAACAAATGCGCCGATCATGTAGATCGAGCCATGGGCAAGATTGACAAAATCCAGAATGCCAAAAACCAGTGTCAGCCCGGAGGCCACCAAAAACAGCAACAGGCCGAGCTGCACACCGTTGATCACCTGTACAAACAGAAGTGTGTAATCCACGAATTTATCCGGTAAAAAGTTTCAGACAATGGCCGGAAATGTTTCCGGCCATTGTTTTGGGCCTGCAGTTTATTTCAGCGGGCAATCTTTAGCATACGGGTCCTGATGGGCCTCATATACGGTTTTAACAACCTTGGTGGTCCATGCACCGTCTGCTCCAGCAACAACTTCGCGCAGATAGAAGTTCTGGATCGGCATATTGTTGTTGCCATAGGTATATTTGCCGCGCACGGATGGATAATTGGCCGACTTCATGGCGGCGCGCATGCCATCCATGTTTTTCAGATCACCGTTCACCGCTTCCACCGCCGATTTGATCAGGAAGATCGAATCATAGGCTTGAGCTGCATAAAACGACGGGTATGAACCATATTCCTTACGGAAGTCCGCAACAAACCGCTTGTTCTGCTCATTGTCCAGGGTCGGATCCCACTGTTGGGTAAATTGCGAACCCAACACATCGTTGAACTTGGCCGCCTGGAATTTTGGCAGCGAAAGCGCATCAACGGTAAAAGTGGTATAAAGCGGCAGCGTACCTTTCAGGCCAGCCTGCTGGTACTGTTTCATGAATGCACCACCGGCTTTGCCCGGATAGAACACAAACAGGCCTTCCGCACCGGATGCCTTGGCTTTGGCCAGTTCAGCAGAAAAATCAAGCTGGGTTGGCCATTTGGTCATGTCTGTTCCGACAATATTCCCCTTGAATGTGCGCTTGACCCCGGCAACCATGTTCTTGCCAGCTGCATAGTTGGGTGCGATCACATAAAGCGATTTAACGCCCTTCTGGTTGAGAACTTCACCCATCGCCATTGGTGTCTGGTCATTCTGCCAGCTGGAGGAGAAGAAATTTTCGTTGCACAATTTCCCCGCAACCGGGCTTGGGCCGGCATTTGCGGAAATCAGAAACTTGCCCGCATCGAGCACAGATTTGCGTGAGGCCAGAAGCACATTGCTCCAGATATAACCGGCCACAACATCAACATTGTCCTGTTTGACCAGCTTGTCAGTCGCCTGTTTGCCGGTTTCCGGCTTGAACCCGTCATCGGCAAAAATCAGATTGACATCCAGATTGCCCATTTTGTTGCCCATGTGCTTGAGCGCCAGATTGACGGCATTTTGCTGATCCTTGCCAATGACAGCAGCACCGGTTGTCAGTGTGGTAACAAATCCGATTTTGATTTCGGCCGCCTGCAATGCAGTGCCGCTCAGAAGCGTTGCAGTCAACGCTGCGGTTAGTAGTTTTTTCATGGTATTCCTCCCGTTTGAACGATATTTGATTTTTCTATCGTTGTCGGGAGTTTGCTATAGCTTGTCCCGAAATTGCAACGACAATTTTGTTTGATGGCCCCCGCCTGGTTGATTTGCGCGCGCTGTGGTTAATCCTGATCGGCACAACTGCACTATATTGCAAAGTATTTTAAGTTTAAAGTAATTCCGGTTCAGCTGCAAGGAAATTAACCGCGCCAAAAGCCAGCCTGCCATAGCACCCACGCAATTGTGATTTCAAGTTTGCCCGTTTACGTTAATATTGAC
>JALTNS010000345.1 GCA_027000565.1 Rhizobiaceae bacterium
GAACCGGTCTGCCATTAACAAAAATAAACTGGTGCTGGGCATTGCCGCGATTAAAGGTTGGTAATCCGGCAAAACCCGTAAGGCGAACGCTCTCTCGTTCCGCATCAATTTCGAGTGCATTTTCAAGAAAAGCCGCGCCAAGAACCTGGCTGATGCGTTTTAATTGCGCATCTTCGCCATTGGCAACCGCAAACTCCAGAGTGGTCCGGTCCGGTCCTGAAAGGCTGAAACGGATGTTGGGGAAAGCCACAACAATGCGCTTAAGGGTTTCACTGACCGCATTTGATTCCGCCCGATCGGATTTAAGAAATTTAAGGCGTGCGGGTGTCGCATAAAACAAATCTGCAACTTCGATAATCGTCCCCTTCGACAGCGCTGCCGGTTTGACAGTTGAAACCTTGCCACCCCGAACCGACAATTCCCAGCCGTTTTCTTGATCCGCCGGGCGGGTTTTAACACTCATGCGGGACACGGCGCCGATCGACGGTAATGCCTCACCACGAAATCCTAATGCGCGAATATCAAAAAGATCATCACCCAGTTTCGAAGTGCAATGTCGCTCGACCGACAGGGAGAGATCTTTCTTTGACATGCCGCAACCATTGTCGGTGACCCGAATGAGGGACTTGCCTCCGGCAACAATGGCAATATCAATTCGGTCAGCGCCGGAATCGATGGCATTCTCCACCAACTCCTTAACCACGCTGGCCGGCCGCTCGATAACCTCACCAGCCGCGATTTGATTGATAACAATTTCACTCAGTCGTTTGATTGACATGGGTCGGTAATTCCAAAAATTGCGCTCGGCAGACCAATCAGGAGCCCGGATATGGAATGAACAAGGTCCGGGCCTCATTGAATCACATTACCATGATTCGCATCAGATCATACGGTTGCCCTGATCTCCGGTTCTTCGGTGACAACGTGTAAATCAGAATCTATCAGCGCATGGATGGGGATAGTGTTCCTTTTACCCTTCAGGCTGATCCTTTTTTTGGTTTTATTGGTAAAATCCACACCGGCAAAATCGGCCACCGCCGCAGAAATACAAACCGCAACACCGTGTTCCTTGGTGGCAGATTCCAGCCTGCTGGCGGTATTTACAGTATCACCAATAGCAGTCAGTCCACGCGAGGCACCATAACCCATCTCCCCCAAAACCACAGGTCCCGCATGAATACCAATTCCGATCCGCAATGGCTCGTCGAGATCATCAATCAACCTCGCATTCAGTTCATCGAGCGCTTTTTTCATATTTTTGGCGGCCACCAGTGCCGCGCGACAGCCTTCTTCAGGGCTTGTGTCTATTCCAAACAGGGCCATAACCCCGTCGCCCAAAAATTTATCGACTTTACCCCCGGCATCTTCAATCGCATTGCCCATGGCGCCGGAAAACTGATTAACCAGATACACCACATCAAACGGCAATTTTGCCTCGGAACGGGCGGTAAATTCCCTGATGTCGGCAAACAGGATCACCACAACCTTTTCCACGCCAGACGATTGCCTGGTCAGGTTGCCCAGATCCCTCATGGTCGCATCCGCGGGTAGCAATCGAATGATTTTTATGTCTCCAACAGGTACAAACTGACAGGCAAGACGCACATCAGCTGGTGCCTTTACCCGCTGCAACACAGCCGCTTCACCTGAATCCGGCGGTACCTGTTGTTGATCACTGGCGATGATACGAACCCGACAAGTGGAACAACGCCCTCGCCCCCCGCACACACTGGCCATCGGTACGCCGTGAATACGACTGATTTCAAGCAGGCTGGCGCCACCCGGGTGGCGAATATCAGGTCCATCAAAATAGTCGATAGCAACCTGATTGTTTCGACGGTATTTCAAATGCCGCACCAACCTCAAACCAAGTATCAACGCAAGCAGCGCAACAAATGCATATCGGTAGGCAAGTGCCAGACCGGTTATAATTTTTCCAAGGTTTGGATCGGTCAAATTGAGGTTTTGATAAAATGCACCCAACCATTCGCCATCTTGAGCTAGAATGCCAACCTCACGGCCAGCTGCAACAAACCCATTAATTGCCAATACCGGCAACAGGGCCGCAAGTACAAGAAGTACTGATGGCCAATTTCCCCGGTACCAAGGTTTCAAACGTAACCACGCGTGTACGCCAAGACATCCGTGTATCCAGACAACCAGTAATCCTAAGACATTCGTAATTCCGTTAAACGGATTTTGCACAAATGTTGCGAACACAACATAAGTATAGCTATCATTCAGTCCATACAATTCGTTGGCCATACGGGTTGCCAATAGATGAAGAACCATCAGCAACGGAATCGAAAAACCGAGGACCAATTGCAGCCATTCCCGGGTACTCATGCTCAGGGACCGTTTATTAAACAGCTGCAACAACACTAAAACCATGTGGGCCACAAGTGCCCCGTACAGGATTATGGTTATTGGAATAAATCGCCAGAACAGCTTGAAATAGACGCCTGCCGCTTCCATCGCCGCAAGCGACCACAGACCGAGAGCGTGGTTGAGAAAATGTCCCGCCACATAGAAAAACAGTATAAATCCCGAAACAATGCGAATTTGAGCCAACCGTGCCGGATTGCGCAGGAACATTCCAAATTTACTCCGGTTTTTCATCTTTGTGCCCGTTGATGAATTTCAACGGCTTGTCAAAATCAGATCATGACCTTCAGGACAGCCTTTTGGAAATATTGTTATTTACCCGCCAATACGACCAGATCCACAACCCCTTCCACGTCGTTGATTTCACCCTTTAGGAATTGGGGTTCCGACTTGCTCTGATAGCCTTGTTTCAATGCATCTTCAAATGTTGCACGGGTGGTCAGTGCAATGGTTCCAAGAACTTTATTGTGTTTTTCCAACTTGGATGAAAGGTTTACTGCTGCTCCAATAACCGTATATTCAAGGTGCTCCTTTTCGCCAACCGCACCAAATATCACCGGACCCGATGCCACCGCTGCATTAATAAGCTCAGCCTTCAACACGGTCATATCAGAAGATTGCCCGAGCGGATTATTCAACGAATTCATTATTTCGTCGACCGTATTCAGCGCATCTGCACAACAACGTTCACAATCGGTAACAGCGCCAAATGACGCCAAAATTCCGTCACCCATGAATTTGTCAACTGTGCCGCCATTGTTATGAATAATCGGGACGATGTGAGCCTGATACTCAGATAACATTCGAACCGCATCAGCCGGCGGCAGGGTTGCGGCCATACGGCTAAACCCGCGAATATCAACATTCAGTATGGCAGCGTTACGACGCACCCCGTCGCCAACAGATATATCCTTGTCAGCATCGCGTATGCGTGATGCAACCGAATCATCAAAAAAACGCGCCAGTGAACGCGCAGCCGTTTCTTCCGAAACCGATATGACCAACAGATTGTAGGCCCGGCGCACGGCAATTGCGAGGATGGCAGTCACCATCAAAATAGCTATAACCTTGCCAATTTCCGCAC
>JALTNS010000346.1 GCA_027000565.1 Rhizobiaceae bacterium
CGCTAAGGTGTTATTCACTTCCCGAGATTATATTTACCGGGCTGCAAGGCGGCACCTCAAGGAATCAGCATTGCCAGTAATGAAGGAATCACAAGTTGTCATTCATGTGGAAAATCTGTCGAAAGATGAGCGTGAACAGATTCTTTACAACCATATCCGGCTTGGCGCGCAGCCTAGAGAATTTAAGACGAGTCTCATCCCCTTCCTTCCAGACGTTGCTGCTCATGAAAGATTTAGCCCTGAAATTGCAAGGCGGCTTGGGAATCCATTGTTTACGAATGGACTCACCATATCGAAACACGGGCTTGATAATTTTGTGGCAAATCCCTCGGATCTTCTTTGTGAAATTATCAACACACTGGATGATGGTAGCCGTTCGGCACTAGCGTTGGTTTTTATGCGGGGAGGGATACTGCCGAGTCCAGTGCAGATGTCTGAGGATGAAGATCGTGCAATTGCACGATTAGGCGGGTCTGTTTCAGATGTTCTGAATGCGCTTAAATCACTGGAAGGGAGCTTGCTTATTAGCTCTTTACAGGAGCGCGAATATGCATGGCGTTTCAAGCACCCAACGGTTCAGGATGCATTCGCCGCAGTAGTCGCAGAGAATCGAGATTTGATGGATATTTATCTCACTGGGGCACCTTTGAATAAGCTGCTTAAAGAAATTTCTTGTGGCAATGCAGGAATCGAAGGCGCGAAGGTAATTGTTCCCCAAGATCAATATGATGTTGTGATAAGTCGTCTCGAATCATTTGACATGAAGAAGTGGTATGAGAAATCTTCTTTACATCGTTTTCTTTCATATCGCTGTGATCGAAAGTTTCTGCAACGCTATATAGCTCGAAATCCTGAATTTATCCAAAGTTTGAATGTGGGTTCGTATCTCTACGCAGTCTCGGACGTTGATGTGTTGGTGCGTTTCCATGAGTTCGATCTATTATCAGAGTCAGAAAGACTTCGTACTGTCGCAATGATTCGGAATCTGGCAATAGATATTCCGGATGCGGGATTTTTGCAAGAAGAAATACGAAATATTTTTACCCATGAAGAATTTATGAACCTTCTTGAGAATGTTCAGACAACGCTATTGCCAAATCTTGGTAGACATATAGATCATTGGAGAGATAACTACGATGGTGACGATGAACCTGATGTGTATTTCGATGATTTAAAGAATGCATTGCAAGACTTTGGAAAGGAGTTTGAAGATAACGAATGTGCGGCTAAGCAGGTAGCCAAAGCATTGGCTGATATTGACCAGATCGTAGAAGAGTTACAGTCTGAATTTCCAGAAAAAACGGATGATGACGGTTTTTTTGGCAGACGTGTTCAAGAAGAGGCGCAGGATACTGTCCGCTCTATTTTCGATGACGTGGATCTGTAACCGCATGATTAAATTCCTACATGCCGCCGACACCCACCTCGATAGTGCTTTGCATGGGCTTGAACGCTATGAAGGTGCCCCAGTGGAAGAAATTCGAAGCGCTACTCGCCGTGCCTTCGACAACCTGGTCGAACTGGCTATCGAGGAGGAAGTCGCCTTTGTGTTGCTTGTCGGGGATCTATATGACGGCGACTGGAAGGACTACAACACCGGCCTCTATTTCATGGATCGAATGGGGCGACTTCAAGAAGCCGGTATCCGAGTCTTCATGGTGGCAGGTAACCATGATGCAGCCAGCCAAATTACCAAGCATCTACGCCTACCCGATAATGTCACGATGTTTTCCACCCGAACACCTGAGAGGGTGGTTCTCGATGACCTGAATGTGGCGATAGTTGGGCAAGGCTTCGCGACACGGGCAGTAACAGATGATCTTTCGCAGGCCTACCCGCAGGGCGACCCTCAGCTTTTCAATATAGGCTTACTCCACACTTGCCTGGACGGAAAACCGGGCCATGAACCCTATGCGCCGTGTTCAGTTGATGGCCTGCGGTTAAAAGGCTACCAGTACTGGGCGCTAGGCCATGTTCATAAACGCGAAGAAGTAAACCAGGATCCGTGGATCATATTTCCGGGAAATATCCAGGGGCGTCATATTCGCGAGACGGGCCCCAAGGGTTGCACCTTGGTAACGGTGGATAATGGTGATGTTGTAGGGGTAGAGCATCGCGATCTCGATGTAATGCGATGGGTCTTTTGTAAGCTTGACGTTACAGGTAGCGAGACTGTCGACAATATCTATTCGCTGGTGCGTGATGAACTGCAAGCAGCGCTTGATGATGCTGATGGGCGTCCGGTCGCAGTGCGTCTGGTTCTTCAAGGTTCTTGTTCGGCCCACAGGAAGCTGCATGCAGACCAGGAACATTGGGTCCAGGAGTATCGTGCACTCGCAAATAGTCTCGGTGGGGCGGGAATCTGGCTGGAAAAAGTTTCCATCAAGACAAGTCCATCTGTCTCTGCCGATGAAGTTCTCGCGCGTGATGACGCGCTGGGTGGCCTTCTGCGCGCCATCCGGGATATGGAGTTGGACGCAGGCGCGTTGGAGAATCTTGCCAGCGAGGTATCTGCACTTCGACAGAAACTTCCTGTGGAGATTCTTAATGGCGAAGATCCTTATGATCCGGCGAATTCGGAACAGCTCAAGGATGCTCTTGAGGATATCAAAGAACTACTGGTCAATCGTCTGCTGTCAACGGAGCAGGCCACATGAAGGTTCAGGAGCTACATCTGGCTGCGTTTGGACCGTTTACGGATAAAACACTGGATTTCGGTCAGGACGCAGGACTTCACATTATTTACGGCCCTAATGAAGCAGGCAAGAGTTCAGCGTTGCGGGGACTCAAAGCGTTGCTCTATGGCATTGAAGAGCGCACCCCCGATAATTTTGTTCACGCCAATGACAAGCTCCGGGTCAACGGCTGCCTGAAAGCAGCAAACGGCCACGAAATCAGATTTTCTCGAAGGAAGGGACGAAAAAATACATTGTTAACCCTCGATGGTGAAGTGCTTGACGAGCAGGTGCTGACGCCCTTTCTACAGGGCGTGTCGCCTGAGCTGTTTAAGACGCTTTTTGGAATTGACCATCAGGCTCTGGTGCTGGGCGGGCAGGAGATTCTTGAACAGAAAGGCGAGGTAGGGCAGGCGCTCTTTTCGGCTGCACTCGGTAGTCCCGCGCTGCATGAAGTACTCGCGCAGCTTGACGAAGAGGCAGATGGCCTTTTCCGGCCGCGAGGCTCTACGCAGGCGGTCAACTCGTCCTTAAAGGAATATGCGGAACTGAAAAAGGAGATTAAGGAAAACTCCCTTTCCTCCAGGGTGTGGGATGAACATCGTCGTGCTCTGGGAAAAACAACCAAGGAGTTGGCGAAAATTCAATCAGAACTTGCTGGAAACAGAGCTGACGTCAACCGTTTAAGACGCATTCAGCGCCTCTTGCCGAGGTTTGCCCGGCGGCGAGAATTATTGCGGGAACTGGAATCCTTGCATGACATTGTGATTC
>JALTNS010000347.1 GCA_027000565.1 Rhizobiaceae bacterium
GCATCTGGGAAAAGTTTCATTATTCGCCGCGTTCCATATATGGAACTGGCCGACGAAAAAGTATTTGATGATCCAGATTTCATTTTAGATTGGCAGAAAAAATTTGGGTCACGGGTATAGATTTTATGATTACGATTGATCAGTTTGTATGGCTCATTCATTACCTGCTTATTTTCGGTTATATTTTCGAAATTGGGCGATTTTTCTATCTGCGCATCCAGTATAAAGATTTGTTCAAACAGGCTTCAGAAGTTGCCCCTCACATTTTTGAGCAAGAAATGGATAAATGGGGAGGTCCGGCTCTCGGCTTTGGCTCTGCCCATGTCATTGCCTTTGGCATCTACTCTAAAGCAGTTCCCCTGTTTCTTATTATTTTGGTCATTGGTTGGATTTACAGCGAAGTGCGAAGTGATGCTCTAAAGCCCTATATCAAGGCTCATAATCGAGATAATCCAAAAACCGGATCGAAGAATTCTCAAGGCCGCATATTTGAAATTATTCTTATGACCATAGGCGGACTTGTTGGAGTTTTCGTCTGGATTGCTACAAAAAAGGCAAGTCCAGCCACCCCAGACGTGGTAGGCGGGGTTTTAGGCGTGACTGGACTAATGCTCGGGAGGTGGATAGCTCGAGAATATTTCAAAACCAAGTCAACTAACAGTAAGCGATGCACTGATCACACGTTGGCGGCATATTTCCAAGGTAAGAGCTGTTTGATCTGTCTTTGCTTGTGGCCATTGACGATGGCTTCGAGTGTGGAGGTCAGGTAGGCTTGCGGCTCGATGTTGTTTAATTTTGCGGTTTCTATCAGGGATGAGATAATGCCCCAGTTTTCAGCACCGGCATCATGACCGGCAAAAAGAGCGTTTTTGCGATTTAGCGCTATTGGTCGGATTGTGCGTTCGACTGCGTTGTTATCGATCTCGATGCGGCCATCACTGGTGAACAGGATCAGCCCCTGCCAAAATCTGGCGATATAACGCAGCGCCTCGCCCAAGGGTGACTTGCCTGATACGCGGGTACGCTGCCCTGTGAGCCATAACTCAAAAGCTTCTATGCGTGGGGCGGTTAGTTTCTGACGCGCCGCAAGGCGGGTCTGTGCACTTTGACCACGGATATCAGCTTCAATGCGGTAGAGTTCGCCAATGCGTTTGAGCCCTTCTTCGGCAATCGGTGCGGTGCTGTTTCTGGCAACTTCATGTAACTTGCGCCGCGCATGGGCCCAGCAGTAGGCCAGTTGGATGTCCTGATCAGCACGCTTGACCAGGCAATTGTAACCGGCATAGCCATCCACTTGTAGAATGCCGCTGAAGCCCTGCAAGATATCCTCGGCATATTTTCCACTGCGCCCAGGTGCATAAGTGAATGCAACACCCGGCGGATCATCACCGCCCCACGGCCTGTCATCACGGGCCAATGCCCAGAAGTAACCGGTTTTGGTTTTGCGTCTGCCAGGATCAAGCACCGGCGCACGGGTTTCATCCATATAGAGTTTGGTTGATCGCTTCAAATCGGCGATCAGGCATTCGAATACAGGCTTTAATTCAAAAGCCGCCTTGCCGACCCAGTTTGCAAGCGTCGAGCGATCCAGATCAATGCCCTGACGGCTGTAAATCTGAGCCTGGCGATAGAGCGGCAAATGATCGGCATATTTGGAGACAAGTACATGGGCAACCAGGGCTTCGGTAGGCAGACCACCCTGGATAAGGTGTGCCGGTGCCGGCATTTGGGTAATGCCGCTTTCACAACACCGGCAGGCATATTTGGGACGGCGTGTGACAATGACCCTGAACTGAGCAGGGATCACATCCAGACGTTCTGAGACATCCTCGCCGATCACATGCATCTGGCCGCCACAAGAGCAATCCTTATCCTCGGGCTCGATGATCTCTTCAATGCGCGGCAGATGTTTGGGCAATGACCCGCGATTTGCCGCACGGGGTTTCTTGACCCTGGGTTTGGAAGTGAACTCTCCGGCATCGGATTCTGCTTTCACAGCAGCAATTGCTGTTTCGATATCTTCCAGCGCAAATTCAAACTGATCGGCATTGAGCTTCTCAGATTTATGACCGAACATTGCCTGTTTAAAGGCTGTAACCAGCACTTCCAGACGGGCAATGCATGACCTGTCAGCGGCAATAATCGCTTTTAATGCATCCACATCATCGGGTAGATCGGCCAAATCAATCATCGCTGATTTATACCAGAACCACCCCTGATTTACGCGCTCGTATGCAGCCCTGATTCACTCTGCCGCAGTTGGTACACGCGTGTTGATTGCCCGTACTTTGCGCCAGTCCAGGCCTGCAAATAATGCCTCAAACTGGGCATGGTTCAGCTTCATCAATCCGTCTCGAATGGCAGGCCAGGCAAACACATGATCCTCCAGTCGTTTGTAGGCCATCACCAGACCCAAGCCGTCCCAGTACAACAATTTCAAACGATCCGGACGTTTGGCACGGAATACAAACACCGTGCCTGTAAACGGATTTTGCTCCAATTCATTTGATACCAATGCTGCAAGTCCGTCATGGCCCTTGCGGAAATCCACTGGCGCGGTTGCCACAAGTATACGCACGCCGTTGGTAGGGGAAATCACAAAACGGCCTTCAGAGCATAAACAAGTTCTGCAATCCGGCAGGCACCGGTATTTGCATCAAAGCGCAGCTTCACGCCGCCCGTATCCAGCTCAATAGGCTTCAGACAAGTCACCACCGGCCCGGTATCGTCCAAAACCACATTTGCAAAATCTACTATCTTTGGTGCCATTTTTGTTGTCTGGGCAAGTTCTGATGTAAAATCAGCACCGGCCAGATCAGGAACCACCAGTTTGCCCTGCCTCGCCAAACTGCGCCACGTCGACAGACGGTTGGGCTGCAAAGCGTTGCGTTCAGCCACTTCGCGAACGCTGACGCCGGGAACAAAACTCTCAGCCACAAGCCGACCTTTAACTTCATCAGGCCAATTCCTGCGACCCGTCGGGCCAGCTAAAACCTCCACTCGATCAACAGAGTCCAAATAGACCTCACTTTGTACTCCCATAAAATTCTCCACTGACAAATCAACTTGCCTGCGAAAATGACGGATCAAATCAACAATTGGAAGGTGGGGGTGGAACAGCGCTTACGTAACAATGGGTAAATTCTCTGTTCTTGACACTGTGCAAGCAAGTTATGGGTTTTTTAGCTCGAAATACGCTGAAGATGATGGCAGTGGTATTCCACCTGCTAACCATTTAGGGGTTGACTTTACCCAGATAGTTGGCACCGAGATCATATCTCATGTTGATGGTGAGGTTTTGCACGTCAGTAATACCGATAACGGCTGGAAGAAGCATGTAGTAATATGGGATGGAGCATATTCACATATCTTCGGCCACATAAATATTGAGTTGAAAATTGGCGACACAATCAATTCCGGCGAGCTTGTTGGGAAAGTATCCCCA
>JALTNS010000348.1 GCA_027000565.1 Rhizobiaceae bacterium
CGCGCGAATTTATACCGACCTTTCATTTTTTACCCGTAATCCCGAAATTGCCCGTGATGTGGCGCAGGTGTTTAATTTTATCACCGGATATGCCCAGCCAACCGAGGTCAACAGCCTGCTTGTTTCACCGGTGACATTGCGTAAGCGGCTGTTGAAACTGATCAAGGCGGAAATTTCCCACGCCAAAGCGGGCAAGCCTGCACGAATTTGGGCAAAAATGAATTCACTGGTCGATACTGAAGTTATTGATGCGCTGTATAAGGCGAGTGATGCAGGCGTGGAAATTGACCTGGTTGTGCGCGGCATCTGTTGTTTGCGGCCACAGCTGCCGGGCCTGTCGGATAATATCCGGGTGAAGTCAATTGTCGGCCGGTTTCTCGAACATGGTCGCATCATGTGTTTTGGCAATGGCAGCGGATTGCCGTCCAAAAATGCGCTTGTTTTTGCAGGCTCCGCTGACTGGATGCCGCGTAATCTCGACCGCCGGGTCGAAGTGATGGTGCCATTGAAAAATCCGACTGTGCACCGCCAGGTGCTGGAACAGATAGTTCTAGGCAATTTACTCGATAACCAGCAAAGTTGGCAGGTGCTTCCCGATGGTACATCCAGAAGGCTGATAACCGATGATGACCATCCGCCGTTTAATGTGCAGGAATATTTCATGACCAATCCCAGCCTTTCCGGTCGTGGCAAGGCGCTTAAAAAGAGTGCTCCAAAAGAGTTTCACAACCCGTATTCCTGACTTGTAATATGTGATTAAGATCGACGTTTGGGGGACAAACAGATTTCAAACAACATAGAACATTGCCCGCAAGATTGCGCCCAGGGGCGTTTGCCGCACCGCACGCCATTGTCTATTGTCGACATCGGGTCCAATTCGGTGCGACTTGTTGTTTACGAAGGGCTTTCGCGCTCGCCGACCGTTTTATTCAATGAAAAAGTTCTCTGCGGTCTTGGTCGTGGACTGGCGACAACCGGCAGGCTGGATCAACAGGCGGTTGATTGTGCCATTGCCGCACTTACCCGCTATCGCGCATTGAGTGAGCAGGCCGGGGCAGAGCGTGTACATGCGATTGCAACCGCAGCTGCGCGTGAAGCAGACAATGGTAATGAATTCATCAAGCGGGCCAATGCGGCACTTGGAGTGGAAGTTCATGTGTTGAGCGGGCGCGAAGAAGCCTATTATGCGGCCATGGGTGTCAATTGCGGATTTTCCGATCCTGATGGAATATCCGGCGACCTGGGGGGCGGCAGTCTGGAGCTGGTTGACGTTCACGGCGAAAATTTTGGCAGCGGTATCACCGTGCCGCTGGGAGGGCTTCGATTGCAGGATATGGCCGGTGGATCGGTACGCAAAGCCCGCAAGATCGCCCGTAATATTCTGACGGATGTGGATTTTCTGCAAGATGGAAAAAAGCGCACATTTTACGCGGTTGGTGGCACCTGGCGATCGTTGGCGCGGCTTCATATCGGCTACAAGAACCATCCGTTGCACGTAACGCACAATTACCAAATGTCCGCCGCTCAGGCCAAGAAGTTCTGCAAACTGGTGGTCAACTCCAAAATTGATACAATATCCGGCATCGAAACCGTATCGGCAAACCGGCGGCAATTGCTGCCCTTCGGTGCAGTTGTTCTGGACGAACTGCTAACCCTCATGAAGCCGAAAAACATTGTGGTTTCCGCGCTCGGCGTGCGTGAGGGATATCTCTATTCATTGCTCGATGATGAAACCAGACATCAGGATCCGCTGATTGTTGCCTGCGAGGAATTATCACGGCTGCGCTCAAGATCGCCACAACACGCCCACGAACTGGCCGACTGGACAGGCCGGGCATTCAAGGTGTTTGGTATCAGGGAAACCGAATACGAGAGCCGGTTGCGAGTGGCATCGTGTCTGCTTGCTGATATTGGCTGGCGGGCGCACCCGGAATATCGCGGCAAGCAAAGCCTCAATATCATTTCAAATGCCGCGTTTATTGGCATCGACCATCCGGGGCGTGCCTATCTTGCTTTGGCTAACTATTATCGCCACGAGGGGCTGCTTGAAGCCAATGTCAGTCCAGCTATTCACCAACTGGCGACCACCCGCATTGCATGGCGTGCCCGCGCAGTAGGTGCCCTGTTGCGGGTGGCCTATCAATATTCGGCATCAATGCCAGGAAAAATGGGGCAGATTGAGTTTTCCAAAATCGGCAGACGTCGATTTACCCTGGATATTCCGGCAGAATTGGACGTGTTTTTGGGCGAGCGCCCAGGGCGTCGCCTGCGCCAACTGGCAAAACTGCTTGATGTGGATATTCAGGTTCGGGTTGTCTGACTGGCTTGTCTGACTGGCAATCTCACATGCATTTACGGCATTTGGTTGCAGTGGGCATGATGTCGAGTCGATCAGCTGATATTTCATCGCCGCATTCAATGCAAATTCCAAACGTACCAGCTTCAATGCGGCCGAGCGCGGCATCAATGGCTTCAATTTCCACCAATCCGGATTTGCCCATGCTTTCCATAACCTCATCGTCCTCGCGTTCGGTTGCGCGGTCTTCGATGTCGGTATTTGCCGGCCGGTCAAGATCTTTCTCGATATGGTGCAGCCTTGTGTCAAGCTCTTGTTTACGGGCCAGTAGAGCCTGTTCATATTTTTTCACGTCAATCACATCGATATTCCTGAATTTGAGGTTATCGGACAACCCAACCAGCAGGGTGGGCGGTTTAGCAGGTTACATATTCAGGCGAAAATTTTCCGCCTGAATATTACCGGAGGTGAGGTTCTAGCGGTCAATAAAGACCGGACACTGGGCGTGGCGCACCACCCGTGATGCGGTCGAACCAAGGAAATAGTCAGCCAGACCCGGCCGGTGCGATGCCAGAACGATCAAATCTGCCTTGCGTTCTTCGGCGGTATCAAGAATTGCCGGTGCAGCGCGTCCCGACCTAACCTCGATGTCCGCATCAAGGCCAACGGATTTGGCAGCCTTTTTGAGTTCAGCCAAGGCGATATCCTTGGTTTCATCAAAAATACCAACCGGCAATTCTGCCGTAATGTAGGTTGGCACATCTTCCACCACATTGATCAGGATGATTTTTCCGTCATCATCAAGTAACTTGCGGGCAATTTTTATTGCCTTCATTCCAGTGTCCACGTGGGACAGGTCAATCGGAACCAGGATTTTTCCATACATGGTCGTTTCCTTTCAGGTGTATCACTTGTTGCGAATCATTTCGCTGATTTGATCTTTGAGCGACAGGCGCTGCTTCTTAAGGTCCTCCAGTACGAGATCACTGGCAGGCTGGATATTGGATTCTATGCGATGAACCTCACGGTTGATTTCATGGTAGGCGTCAGCCAGTTTGTAAAAATGTTCGTTGGACATTTTCAGGCTACGAATAACATCCTGCTCACCTGGAAACTCTTCTGATAGTTCATGCGGCGTATGCGCCATGGGCAAAATCTCCTTTTGCTCCATAGTCGGTTATAAACCGCAATTTGCATTGATATATATCAATACAATAACGGGATATGGCTTCGATTTTTTCCAGTTCAATCAGTGAAATTTATACTCCTCAAACCTGAGCGCAAACTGGCAGTTGGTCAGCTTGGACCGCATTTTAACCGAACATATCCCACCGCCAGCCTTTCAATGGTGCCACATCGGTAACAACATTGGCAGCATTTATTTCATACCATCAACGGTTGGCATTTCTTTCCTGGGTTTATCCTGTCACTTGTTTTAGCCATAGACCGCAAATCCGGGGTTTTTATTGTTTTCTGCCGCTTTTCCATCAAGCATAACGCCCCGTGCGCAGCACGAATGGCCGTGAGCGAAAAAACGATGCCCTTGACATATCCGTCACAACACCCTACTTGCCCATCATGTCGATTGGCTGCCGCGTGAGCAGCCCCGCTGCCAATATCATCCGAGCTGAAATTTTCTCTCAGACAGAATGGCGCAAGACATCTCACAGCCGATGCTGGTTTTCAACCAATTCCCGGCTTTCCCGAAAGTTCCCATTTCACGCGGGGTTCTGACGACCAAATGCGTATTTCAATGCCCAAAGGGGCTGGATTCGCAACCATGGTCGCAACCGCAACGCATAACGACCGGTCATCGCTTTGATGGCAGGTAGCGATTATGCGCATATTTGTTTGCGCGAAGGCCCCTGGCCTTCGGCAAATGGCAGTCGTTTTGCCCATGCAAAAGGATTGCCTCAACAAAGGTAAATCTATTGACCAAATTTGAAGCCCTCGGGCTCTCCCCAATTATTCTTAAAGCTGTTAATTCACTTGGATTTGATACACCAACGCCTATTCAACTACAGGCGATTCCGCTTATTCTTGAAGGCCATGACCTGATGGGACTGGCACAAACCGGCACCGGTAAAACCGCCGCCTTTGGCCTGCCGCTGGTGCATAAACTGCTTGGTGAGGACACCAAACGACCGGCAAAATCCGCCCGCGCGCTTATTCTTGCACCAACCCGCGAACTGGTGAACCAGATTGCGGTAAACCTGCGCGATTATGTTCGCCACACCCATTTGCGGGTCAACTCGGTTGTCGGCGGCAAGGCGATCAGCACCCAGATCAACCAGCTTTCGCGCGGCACCGATATTCTGGTTGCTACACCGGGCAGATTGCTTGATCTTGTTGAGCGACGCGCGCTGTTTCTAAACAATGTTAAATTTCTGGTGCTGGATGAGGCTGATCAAATGCTTGATCTGGGCTTTATCCATGATTTGCGTAAAATCGCCAAACTGCTTGGCAAACCGCGCCAGACCCTGCTGTTTTCAGCAACCATGCCAAAACAGGTAGCCGAACTCTCACAATCTTATCTGGAAGATCCGGTGCGGGTGGAAACCAATCCTCCAGGGCGTGCCGCCGACAAGGTCAACCAGTCGGTGCATCATGTTATTCAAAGTGCCAAGACAGAGTTGTTGAAAGACCTGTTGATTGAACGGCGCGATGATCTTTCACTTGTGTTTGCCCGCACCAAACATGGTGCTGAAAAATTGATGAAACATCTGGTCGCCTGTGGATTTTCGGCAAGTTCGATTCACGGCAACAAGAGCCAGGGCCAGCGCGACCGGGCAATCAAGGCCTTTCGCGAGGGTGAAATCCGTATTCTGGTGGCCACTGATGTGGCGGCCCGCGGTATCGATATTCCCGGCGTCAGCCATGTTTATAACTATGATTTGCCGGAAGTTGCCGAAAATTATGTTCACCGCATTGGTCGCACCGCACGCGCCGGTGCCGGAGGTGAGGCTGTGGCATTTTGCAAACCGGAAGACATTCATCTGCTGCGCGCGGTTGAGCAACTGATGGGAATTTCAATACCCGTTGCCAGTGGCGAACCACCGGAAGATGAAAATGCTATTCCGCGCAAGGGCAAGAGCCGCGGTCGCGGTCGGGCAAAAAACAACAGGGCAGGCAAAAGTCAGGCGAACAAGGGTAAACGTCGCCAAGCAAGTCGCAACCGGTCCACCGCACCGGACACAATATCTGTTTCGGCGAAAGCTCCGGCAAAAACCGGCGATGGCCAAACAAACAAGCGGGATAAACCGCGTCGAAACACCAAACGACCGCGCAATGCAAAAGATGGTTCCATGCCTAATCAACACTCTGGCCGACCCAATAACCAGAGCGGCAAACGCCGCCGCTCGAAACGAAGCGCTGTTGCAGCTTAACCGCAGTAGGCAACCGGGTTAATCAATGAGCGAGATGATCGAAATTCAGTCCGAAATTCTGCCTGAGATTCTGGTCGACGCGGATGCCTGCCCGGTCAAGAATGAAATTTACAGGGTGGCTGAGCGATATGGCGTTCCGGTGGTGGTCGTTGCCAATTCCTACTTCCGGGTGCCGCGCGAAGACCACATAGAACTTGTGGTGGTGAGCGATGATTTTGATGCGGCTGACGATTATATCGCCGAGCGTGCACATGAAAAATCAGTGGTCATCACCGCTGATATTCTGCTTGCTGACCGCTGCATCAAGGTCGGCGCAACCGTAATTTCCGGCAATGGCAAGCCCTTTACCGATGCATCGATTGGCGGTGCGATTGCCACAAGGGCAATCATGGCCGACTTGCGCGCCGGGGGTGATACGGTCGGCGGGCCGCCCCCCTTTTCGAAAGCTGACCGCTCACGGTTCCTTTCAGCGCTTGATCTGGCACTGGTTCGATTGAGGCAGAAGGTTTAACCCCCTTATTTCTTACGTGATTTGATTAATTGCCTGATGATCAGCGGCACAATGGTAATCATGCCCAGCAAAAGAACGGCCAACATGATACGGTCCGTTTCTTCACTCACCATTTCGGCGCCAAAATGGGCCAGAAAAAAGCTGATGGGAACTACCCCGGCAAGGGTCGCAAACGCAAACCGCCAGAACTTTATCGCCGTCAGTCCGGCGGCATATGAGATGATATCAAATGAAATGAACGGAATCAGCCGAGAGACCAACACGGTCGCGGTCAAAAAATTCTGCGACCCGGCAAGACCCTGATTGAGTTGCTCGCCGAACCAGCGGTGCAACAGGTCATAGCCAAATATCCGCGCCACGGTAAAGGCGCCCACGGCACCCAGTTCGGCGCCAATCACGATATACAATGTTCCCCAATAGTGGCCGTATAGCGCACCGGCGGCGAGCGCAATCGGTGCACTTGGTATTGGAGAAATCATAATGGCGGTGGCCATGGTTGCAATCACGGCAACTGGCCCCCACACGCCCCAGTTCTCGAACCAGACGCGCATTTCCTCGCCGGTTGGCAGCTCGGCATTGAGGCTCCACAGGCTCAGCCCAATGACAATTGCCAGGACAATGCCTGCGCCAACTATTTTGACGATTTTTATTGACTGCATGGAAAAACCATTCGCCTGATTGCAGGCTATTAATATCACTCGAACCGGCGGCGAGTCATCCGGTTTTACGTTAACAGCTTCCTGCTGACCTGTAATGCAATCAAATGACAAACTATCACAACATTGCACAATCGTGTGCTAATCTGATTCGAACAGGAGGGCCTATTTGATTGAAAACCCGCATATGTGGGCGACATTTGTCATAATATTATGCACGATTGTTGCCTTTGCGATTGAACGATGGGCCATCGAACTGGTGTCGCTGGCCGCAGTCGTTGCAATTGTGCTGGTGTTTTCACTTTTCCCGGTGACAGATGCCGCCAATGCGGTTTCACCGGCTGAGCTGATTGCCGGGTTTGCCAATCCGGCTCTGGCAACGGTGTTGGCGTTGTTGATTATCGGTCAGGCACTGTTCAATACAGATGCGCTGGAAACCCCGACACGCTGGATATCCGGTCTCGGTGGCAGCAATGGCAAACGCACCATCATTATCCTGCTGGTTGTTGCAGCCGTTACCAGCGCATTTCTCAACAATACACCGGTGGTGGTTATGTTCATCCCGATTGTTACAGTCATTGCCACGCAACGGGGGTTTGCCGCCTCCAAAGCGCTGATGCCGCTGTCGTTTATTGGCATTCTTGGTGGCATGACGACGATGATCGGCTCCTCCACCAACTTGTTGGTTGCAGGTGTAGCGGCAAAATCCGGACTGGAGATTGGTTTTTTTGACTTTACCATACCCGGTGCCCTGCTTGCCTTTATTGGCGGCATCTATGTCATTTTTATCATGCCGATGCTGCTTGGTACCGACAAGAAAGAAGACCGGGCGGCCAATCCGATGAGCGGCAAACAGTTTGTTGCGCAAATTGAAATTACCGAAGACCACGCCCTGCGCGGAGCAAAATCTCGTGCCGGCATGTTTCCTGATCTAACCGACATGACCGTGCGTTCTGTTTTGCGCAACGGGGCACCAATATTGCCGCCATTTGATGATATGGAACTGAAACTCGGCGATGTTGTTATTGTGGCCGCCACCCGCACGGCGCTGACAAGAGCGCTGGCCATGGGTGAAGCGTCACTTCCGGTGATGCCAAAACACCATCGAAACCAGCAGCGCGGCAGCGATGAAATTACCAGTGTCGAGCAAGACTTTACACTGGCTGAAGCTGTCGTGGCACCGGGCTCGCGTTATGGCGGGCGGACAATTGAAAATTCCGGCATTCGCGCCACCTATGGAACCATGGTGGTCGGCCTGCAGCGTCGCCTGCGCATGGCTCGCACATTAATGCGCGAAACCGTGCTGGAACCGGGCGATACACTTTTGATCGGCGGCATGCCAGAAGATATTGAACGGCTGCGGCGCAGCCACGACCTTATCTTGCTCGAGTGGTCGGCAACCGAAGTGCCAATGCGGGCTTATGCGCCACGGGCAATTGCCATTTTTGCGCTGGTGGTTGCCAGCGCTGCATCCGGTCTGGTGCCGATTGTTGTTGCATCGCTAACCGGTGCATTTGCGATGATTGCCAGTGGTTGCATCAATATTCGCCAAAGCGCGCGGGCGTTTGACAGGCAGATATTCATGCTGGTCGGGGCATCGCTGGCCGCCGCCACCGCGTTGGAAAAAACCGGCGGTGCCGAATATCTGGCGCTTTCTGCCGCCAGTGTTTTGCAAGGACAAACACCGGCAGTGGTTCTTTCGATGCTGTTTTTGTTCACCGCGATATTGACCAATATCCTGTCAAATAATGCGACTGCCGTGCTCTTTACCCCGGTTGCAATAGGGTTGGCCGACGCCATTGGCGCGCCGCGGGAAGCCTTTGTGGTGTGTATCATTTTTGCCGCAAACTGTTCGTTTGCAACACCTGTTGGTTATCAGACCAATCTTCTGGTTATGGGCCCCGGGCAATACCGATTTAGCGAATTTATGAAATCCGGCATACCGTTGGTGCTGATCCTGTGGCTGAGTTTCAGCTTCATCGGTCCGTGGTATTATAAACTATAATTTCACAACACCTGATATTGCTGTTCGATGAATGTTGTCATTCGCTTGCAGATATTATAATTTTGCCGGGTAATGTCTTATCATCCGCATGACACACCGCAATTCTACCTCACCGCGCCAGCGGCCTGCCCCTATATTGAGGGGCAGGTGGAGCGCAAGGTGTTCACCCATCTGGTGGGTGAACTTGCAGTTCAGCTGAACGATGTTTTGAGCGAAGGCGGGTTCAGGCGTAGCCAGAATATCGCCTACAGGCCCGCATGCGACGGCTGCCGTGCCTGTGTTTCGGTGCGGGTGCTGGTGGGTGAATTTTCTGCCAGTAATTCAATGCGGCGTATTGAAAAACGCAATGCTGACCTGATCGGCACGCCGATTACCCCCATACCCACCGCTGAACAATATTCGTTGTTCAAAAAATATATTGACCATCGGCACGCCGATGGCGGCATGGCCGAAATGAGCGTGGTCGATTATTCGATGATGGTGCAGGACACCCACATTAACACCGATATGATTGAATATCGAAAGCGCGGGCCGGACAGTGCCATCACCGGCGAGGGCGTTGGCCCTCCCGTCGCCTATGCATTGACCGACATTTTGCACAATGGGCTGTCGATGGTGTACAGTTTTTTTGACCCGGAAGAAGACAATCGCAGTCTTGGCACCTATTTGATACTTGATCACATTCGCCGCGCCCGCAAAGCCGGGCTGGCTTATGTTTATCTTGGTTATTGGGTCGATGAATCCCCGAAAATGGCCTATAAATCGCGGTTTTTACCGCAAGAACGCATGACGGTGAATGGTTGGGTGCGGCAGGAAAAGGCAAATCGATAGGGCCGTTTGGCGGTTAACCTGATGCGTGTATATTAAAAAAGATAACAATATTTTCGGGGAATGGTGCCTATGGCCATAACGGTTACGACAGTGGTTTTGGCAATTATTGCAATAATCGCAATTGGAATTGTCATCTTCCTGCTGGTGACCAGGCCATCCCATGATCGGGACTGGTCGCCTGATCAGGCGATCATGCCAAATGTTGAATTTCTGGATAATGGCAAACTAAAAATCACCAATATCCGCAACATCCACTACCGTACAACCCGTGATTACGATCTTAGGTATTATGACCGTGAAATCGATATTGATGATCTGAATTCCGCCTGGCTGGCGATATCGCCATTTTCCGGTTTTGGTGCTGCCCATGCATTTTTATCCTTTGGCTTCAAGGATGGAACTTTCCTGGCCGTGTCGATAGAAATTCGTCGCAAAAAGGGTAAAAGATTCAGCCCGGTCAAAGCCTTTATGCGCCAGTTCGAGATGATGTATGTGCTGGCCGATGAACTTGATGTTATCCGCGTGCGGACCAATTGCATCAAATATACGGTTCGGCTGTTTCCGGTGCAGACTGAAAAGAAACGTATTCAGGCGGTTTTTATGGACATTATGAAACGCACCAACAAGCTGCATTCCGAGCCTGAATTTTATAACACCTTGTGGAACAATTGCACCACCAACATCATTAAACACACCAGAAGATTTTCCGACAAACCCATTCCGGCCTGGAACATCCGTTACCTTTTGCCCGAAAACCTCGACAAAATCGCATACCGGCTCAACATCATCGACACTCATTTGCCCTATGAAGCGGCGCGGGAACATTTCGATATAACGGCCCATGCACAGGCTGCTGACGGCGCGCCGGATTTTTCCAAAGCGATACGCAAGCACATTATCACGCGTCCGATTGACGATTAAAATCACCGGATAAGAGCGTCAGCAGAATTAAATTCCAGATGAAAACTTCTTCTGCTGTTTAGCGTCTTTCCATGCGCTTTTTGGTCAGTTGCAGCAATTGTGCATTGTATTCGGCTGTATCAACCGCAGCCTTGGTTATGGAACCAAGCGCCAGCAGAACCAGACTGCTGAACAATCCGCCAAGCGAGGGCGTTGCTGCAATTATCCGAAGCGGAATGCTGGTAGTGGTCGGCAATTGCACCATGGTCATGATCAACAGCCCGGCTGTCACCAGGAACACAACGCCACCCAGCACCGTTAATACGGTCGAGATAAACCGGGCGAACCCATAACCACCACGTAGTTTTATATTGGCCGTTTGCGGTTTGTTGTTTGCCTCAATCGAGGACATCAGTCCGCTCAAATTATCAAGCAGGTTCCTGGCGGAGTCGTTTTCAGCCACGGGAATCACCTTTTGTTACCATCAATATCTGATTGAAGCGCGAATTGCGGCCAAATTCAACCTGTCAGGTCGAATTGGCATTTACCCCCTGTGCAGGCAGCACATGTTTCCAGCTTTAATACCGAACCACGCCGTTTTCATCTTCCCGGATTGGCAAGTCATCCTCTTCACTGGTTGCGGCAGATTCCCGGCCACTTGTCATTTGCATGGCGCCAGAAATTCGCTCACCGGATTGAAGCACTGCATCAGCGGTCGCCTTGTTTGACAACAAAGTGACCAGATAGGTGCCGCCAGCATCGCGCTTGGCGATGGCGTAATAGACGTTCCACTGCTTGCCACTGTTTTCAAGGCAGGTGGTGAGCAACCGGCTGACCCGCCGACTGGTGGTCACATCATCTTTTAGAAATTTCGATGCAAAATCACCTTTGCACTTGCGCGCTTCGCTGGCGAGAACGTTGTTCTCCATTTTTTCCGGATTGCTCTTGGGGAAAATTCGCAAGGTTCCAACGATACCGGTTTTGACCCCGACCCGCCAGATAATCGCGTGCCGTTTATACATTTTGCGGGCAGAACCCTCGTTTTTGATCACCCGGTAGGACTCATCACTGGTCGCCAGATTTTCATTATACCAGTCGATTGCCTCATCACGAATGGCCGCAGAAATACCGGCGACCCGTCTGGTTGGGGCGTTATTGTTTGAAGGCACGCGGCGCTGCGGTTTGCTGCTTTCAAATGGATTGGAACTGTTTGAACCACCGCTGTTTCCGGTGGCGGCAAATGGACGGTTAACCCTCAACTTGGAATATCGACGGGTGCAGCTCAGCAGTTTGGTCAACATCCGGTTTGTGCCGGTCAGATTGAATGATAACAAATCATTGCCGGCCTTGATGCGCAGCACACGACCACGGCGCATCTGGTTAAATAACCCCGAAGTGGCAGGGAGTTTGATAATCGCCAGTTTATTGGAGGCAGCACGGGCTGTTCCGTTCAGGATTTTTCGGCGGTCAACCTGATACTGGACGGGATACTGGGAGCCGACGTCCAGATTCCATGAATTTTTCGAAAAGCCAACCTGCCAGTTGTAACTGCGGGTAACCGAAAAATACAGGGTAATGCCGCTTTTATACTCCGCTGAAACCGCGCAATGGCTGAATTCGCCGGTTTTGTCATTCGTGTAAACGCCGCCTTCCCATGCACCAATTTTTAGCCTTTTGTATCGGGCGGCATCGGCATTTTGAACTGGCGCGACCAGGGTAGTTGCCAGCAATGCCAAGGTCGGCATGCTCAATAAACGCCAAAATTTCGTGCCTGTGAACTTATTGATCATGCTGTAACCTCCCAATCTTTCAGCTTTGCGCCATTATATTCAGCCAATAACGCACCGCGATGTTACCGAACGCACATACCAGACACAATTTATTTATTTTTTTATTTAGCCGAACAGTCCAACAACACCGGCAACAACCAGATATCGGGCAAGTTTTGCAATGAACACGATGGTTGTGAAAAATATAAACGGCGTACGCGCCACACCGGCCAATACGGTTAGCGGATCACCGATTATCGGCATCCACGAAGCCAGTAACGACCACACACCCCACCGGTTGTACCAATCGGTATATTGTTCAAATTTTTCCTTGCTCACCGGATACCAGCTGCGGTCGCGAAAATGCGAAAAGAACCTTCCCAAAACCCAGTTGACACAAGAACCAAGGGTATTAC
>JALTNS010000349.1 GCA_027000565.1 Rhizobiaceae bacterium
TTGATATCATTGCTCATTATGGTTTCCTTTGTGATTGCCACTATGGCGATGATTTCAAAATAGGAGCGCAATGTTGCCGGTGCATTTCGAACCGGTAAAGAATTGTAAAGTTGCAGGGAGTGCAGTATTTCTATATATAGGTGAATATTTGTTTAAAACCCCAAATAATTGAGCTTTACATAATGCGCAGATTGTAATAGGAATATATTCTCTTAATCTGGAATTAAATCAACATAATGTCTACATTTACAATTGCCACGGTATTGATGGTTTTTCTCATTTGGGCACAGCCTGCAGCTGCTCAGTCGCGGAATACCATTGCCGGGCCGGTGATGGCCAGCGTGGTCAATGTGTATGATGGTGATACCATCGAGGTGCTGGCCGATGTCTGGCCGGGGACGCAAATCAACGTTCGGGTGAGAATTCGCGGTATTGATGCGCCTGAAATTCGCGCTCGCTGTATGGGCGAAAAGCGGGCTGCAAAATCTGCCAGGGACAGATTACGCAAGATGATTGCCAACAGGCCGGTGTTGTTGACCGACATAAGGGGAGGAAAATATTTTGGCAGGGTTCTGGCAAATGTTCAGGCGGAATCAGGTACCAATATTCAACAAGCGCTTCTCAAGTCCGGGTTGGTACGTCCCTATCGCGGTAAAAGGCGATCCAGCTGGTGTTGAAAACATAAACCTAATCCCGCAACAGAAAAGGGCCACCCGTAGGAGTGGCCCCGTAATTTCTTGCCGGAGAACCTTCCGACAAAAGATATCATTTGGCAATTCATCAGGTCTGCGAAGGTTGCTCCGACAGACGAATGCTCACCGATATCTCCTCCGGCACAATGAAACTACTCGACATCAGATCACCTCCTTTCGATTGATAACAACGAATCAGATTGTGAACCCAAAATAAAACTGATGCAATAGACTTGCATTTTGCCGGGATGTGGTCCGTATTTGACCATCTGCAGCGGCAAACAAGGGGCTTGTAATGACATTTGGCGAGCGGTTTATGAGAATGTTGGTGTCCTGGACCAGGCTACCCCTGTGGGTGCTGATATGGGTTTTTGTATTTCTCGGACCGGTTAATCTTGCCGGGTTTTTCTTTCTCGACAGCAATCTTGGTATCGCCACTGCTGTTGCAGTGGTGCTCGCATTCGGCAGCAATACCTGGTTGATCATCGCCAATGGCGGGGTATCGAAGGTTATGGCCATTCCACATCTGATTGCGTGGATTCCACTGGAGATTTATGCGCTTTATCAGCTGCTGTTAACCGATAATATAATGGCCGGATCAAACCTCGCGTGGTTTGCCTGGGCCCTGGTGGTCATCAACGGCATATCATTGGCATTTGATGTTTACGACACCAAAGAATGGCGCGCCGGAAATCGGGAACTGACGGGATTTCCAGACGCCGAACCAAAATACTGAATTGCAGGAAAGCGGGATCTATCCCTTTTTGTTTTGCCGGTTGGCAATCAGATCATCCACAACCGTTGGATCGGCAAGGGTAGATGTATCGCCCAGGGCACCAAAATCATCTTCCGCAATTTTGCGCAAAATACGGCGCATGATCTTGCCGGAGCGGGTTTTGGGCAAGCCGGGTGCAAATTGGATCTTATCCGGCGATGCAATCGGACCGATTTCCTTGCGCACCTGGGCAACCAGGTCCTTTCGCAATTGATCGCTGCCTTCAACACCGGCCATCAGCGTCACATAACAATAAATGCCCTGCCCTTTAATGTCATGCGGATAACCAACCACGGCTGCTTCCGATACCGCATCATGGGCGACAAGTGCCGACTCGACTTCTGCTGTCCCCATACGGTGGCCGGAAATATTGATCACGTCGTCAACCCGCCCGGTGATCCAGTAATAGCCATCCTCATCGCGACGACAGCCGTCGCCTGTGAAATATTTGCCCTTGTAGGTCGAAAAATAGGTCTGGACGAAACGATCATGGTCACCATAAAGGCTGCGCATTTGCCCCGGCCATGAATCAACGATGCAGAGATTGCCGTCAGTTGCGCCCTCAAGCGGCTGGCCTTCATTATCGACAAGTTGTGGTTGAATGCCAAAAAATGGCGTGGTTGCAGAGCCCGGTTTAAGATCGGTCGCACCCGGTAGCGGGGTAATCATGATGCCACCGGTTTCGGTTTGCCACCAGGTATCAACAATCGGGCAGCGCCCGTCGCCAATGACATTATAATACCAGTCCCAGGCTTCCGGGTTGATCGGCTCACCAACTGAACCCAGCAGCCGCAGGGAGGACCGATCGGTTGATTTAACCGGATCATCGCCGGCCTGCATCAAGGCGCGGATAGCGGTTGGCGCGGTATAGAAAATATTGACCTGATGTTTATCGCATACTTCCCAGAACCGCGACATGGTCGGATAATTGGGAACACCTTCAAACATCAAGGTGGTCGCCGCATTGGCCAGTGGACCATAGACGATATAGGAATGGCCGGTTACCCAGCCAACATCGGCCGTACACCAGTAGATATCATCTGCATGGTAATCGAAAACATATTCATGGGTCATAGAGGCCCACACAAGATAACCGCCAGTGGTATGCAGAACCCCTTTGGGTTTACCGGTTGAACCGGATGTATAAAGAATGAACAGCGGATCCTCGGCATTCATTTCCTCCGGCGCACATTCGGTTGAAGCAACATCCACCGCGTCATGATACCATACGTCCCGGCCTTCAGACCAATTGATGTCGCCACCAGTACGCTTGACCACCAGCACATGATCAACCTTGTTGCCTTCTTTTGCGGCAATTTCGATCGCAGCATCGGTGTTGGCTTTCAGCGGTATCGGCTTGCCGCCGCGCACACCTTCGTCGGCGGTAATAATAAAATTCGAAGCACAATCGTGAATGCGCCCGGCCAGCGCGTCTGGTGAAAACCCGCCAAAAACAATCGAATGCACGGCGCCAATGCGGGTACAGGCCAACATCGCATAGGCGGCTTCCGGTATCATCGGCATGTAGATGGTAACCCGGTCGCCTTTTTTGACGCCGAGATTCTTCATTGCATTGGACAGGCGGCAAACATGTTCGTGCAATTGGCGATAGGTTATCTTGGCATCATCTTCGGGGTTGTCCCCTTCCCAGATAATCGCCACCTTGTCAGCATTATTTTCCAAATGGCGGTCAATGCAATTGGCCGAGACATTGAGCGTACCGTCCTCAAACCACTTGATCGAAACATCAGGATATTCGTAGGTGGTGTTCTTGATCTTGGTATAGGGTTTTATCCAGTCGATGCGTTTGCCATGTTCCCCCCAGAATCCGTCGGGATTATCGACACTGGCCTGATACATCTCAAGATATTTTTCTTTGTTGATATGGGCCGATTTGGCAATGGCTTCCGGCACTGGATAAAGCAATTCGGACATCGATGTTCTCCCCTCAATATGAGCATGTTCAAGCTGGGC
>JALTNS010000350.1 GCA_027000565.1 Rhizobiaceae bacterium
ATCCGGCAACCGCGCCGCGCCTTTGGCCGACCAGATCCATGCGGCTTGTGAAATATCACTCATTGGAATTTATCCTTCTGCCATATCCGACAGCAGCGCGCTTTTCGTCATCATCAAGAAACGATGCAGCACCAATGCGTTTCCACAGTGCTTCGCGTTCAATCGAAAGGCCCTCGATTTTATCCATGTCAAAATGAATGCGCAGCTCTTCGCCCAGATGGCCGGAGAACCAATGGCTCAGGCCACCGCAGGTGCGACCGAGCAGCGGTAATATGGTCTGCCGCCAGAATGCCCGGTTAGCTTCGCGATAGTTCGAATAGGTGTTGTCGCCGGGAATGCCGAGCAACATCGGCGGAATGCCGAAGGCCAGCGCGATATCACGCGAGGCACCGTTTTTGGCTTCCATAAAATCCATGTCGCGGGGGCTGTAACCCATCGCTTTCCAGTCAAGCCCGCCTTCGAGCAACAAGGGACGACCGGCGCTTTGCGCCCCGGTATAACCTTCCTCAAGCTCGTGTTTGAGCCGGTCAAACTGTTCTTGCGAAAGATTGTTGCCTTCTTTTGACGAATAGACCAGGGCACCGGACGGACGGGCGGAATTATCAAGCAATGACTTGTTCCACTGGCTTGCAGCATTATGCACATCAAGCGCCATTAATGCTGCCTGCAGAGGCGGAAACCCGTATTGGTCATCAAGCGGATGAAACAGCGACAGATGCAAGATCGGCGAATTGCCCTGATCATCGATCATGAAGCGCGTCGATCTGGCGCCAATTGAATATTCATAACCCTTTGGCCAGCCGCTGCTGTCGGCCAGTATTTTTATCCGGTCGGGCCGGAGCGCATGCAATTCGCGCGGGCTTCCATCAAGCTCGACCAGTTCGATATAAGCGTTTCCGGAAACCAGCAGGTGACCGTAAAGTGTTTCAAAAAATGTTTTGCCGGACTGGCGCGCGTTAGGCCGCCTGAGTACCGATATTACAGGATGCTGGTCCAGTTCCTGTTTGTCCGAATAGAGTAATAGTTGGGCAGAAGCGGCGGCCTCACCTATCATCCGCACACAACGGTTGACGATCGGGTTGCGCATATAACCGACCTTGGCAAGCGTTGCATAATCACCCGAGGACCAGGCGGCGCGCATCTGCGCGTGCAGGGTAAACATTGAGCCTCCGGCATAGGATTTTTGCTCTGCCGGATGGTGCGTTGGCGTTGTCTGTGGCCTGCCCCGCTTCATTGCAAACGTCATCCATCGTGGCAATCTAAATTTATTGTTCATGCTTTGTTCCGTATATTATGTGGTGCGAACTTTGGGTTCACTTGACCGCCCGAGCATCAAATGGGTCAGTGCCCAGACCAGTGCATCAAGCCTGTCTGGCGAGCGGCCAGATGAAAGTCCAGCCGGTCCAAAATCACACATCTGATCTTCCAGTTCTGCAAATGCGCCCGCATGTGCCACCTGACCTCGTTCATAAAGGGCAGCCACCGGTTCAGCGCGGAGCCACTTGCCGCGGGTCGCTCTGACCTGCCGCACCGGCAAGGTTGGATCAATTGAGCGCAATATGGTTTCAACCATGTCGCCGCCCTGATTTGTTTCCGCCACCACCGCATCGGCATGCCAGCGGTGATAGGCTGCAACCACGCGCGATGCCCAGGCATGGGGTGATGCTTTTGCAAGTGTTGCATCTTCCAAAACACAGGCCCGGCCATCGGCCATGAGACCTGCAACAACAATACCGCAAGCATCTGATTTTATTCCGGCGCTGATCGGCGGGTCAACCGCAACCACAATGCGGCGCAGGTTCGCCGGTAGATTAATGCGGACCAGTTCAAGATCTTGTCGCTTCCACAGCGCGTCAACCCGGTCTTCAATCAGCTCGCCATTCAATTCCTGACGGCCCAGTCTGGTTCCTTCGTATTCGCCAACGATGCGCTCCAGAAAGCCTTTGGCCAGATTGTGCCGGTTTTCAGCTGTGGTCGAATGAGAAATCAGCGTGCGGTCGTCCTTGATAATCTTTTTCAGCAACCCTATCGGTCGTGGTGTGGTGGTGATCACCTGACGCGGATAGTCGCCCAACCGCAGGGCAAATTGCAGCATGTTCCAGGTTTCCTCAACATTGTTCCATTTTGCCAGTTCATCACACCATGCAGCGGCAAATTGCGGCCCGCGCAGACCATCCGGTTCTTCGGAGGTAAAAACCTGCGCCACCGCGCCATTGTTCCACACCAGCTGGCGTTTTGAACTTATCCATTTTGGTCGCTCGCGGTCTGGGTGAATAGCAAGAAGTCCGGACTCGCCCTCAATCATCACATCGCGCACCGCGGCGTAGGTTTCGCCGATCAGTGCAATGCGCCCGACCGGGCCTTTGGTAAACATCCGATCGCCCGATGCCATACCGCGCACCCATTCGGCCCCGGCACGGGTTTTACCCGCCCCACGACCGCCCAGCATCAGCCAATTGGTCCATGATCCGGGTATCGCATATTGTTTGTGCCCAGCCCGCACCGGCCACAACCGGGCGAGTTTTTCAACATCTTCATTGCTCAATTTCGCCAGAAATTTGCGGGTCGCATTCCTCTTCACCAATTGAGACAATAAATGCCTCAACATCCGCGCGGAGCGCCAATATGTCTTCACCAGCATTTCCGGCTTCATCAGCACCATCGTCCTGTTTTTGTGTGTTATTTTTTTGCAATTGCATTCTGGTTTGCAGAAATTTATTGGCTGCCAAAATCAGTGCTGATGAAATTCGCAACTGCTTTTCCGCCACTTCGGCCCCGTCGCCGCCACGAATAATTTCATCAATTTGGCTGTTGGCTTTTGTCATCAGGTCGCCAACCAGGTTGTTGATTGCATTGAGATCAAAACTGCCCTGCCCGCCTGACAGCCAGCCTTCTCTTTTGGCCCGGCGGGCAATAGTGCCTTCATTTTTGTTGGCAGCTATTGCAAGCTGGCCAAACGATATTGCATAAACTTCGTGCAACTGCCGCAGCACGGGCCAGCGTTCGCTTGAACCGAAATTCATCGAGCAGATATCCTGTAATGTGGTGAGTTTGGTGGCAAACGGTGATTGGGTAAATTTCCCGACACCTGTTTGACTGTAGCAAATGTATAACCCGACACCGTTACGGTGTCAAGGATTTATTTCATATTTTATGACTTTATTCCTACAATTGCTTCCTTGGCACACGCCCCGGCCATTTGACCATGTAATTCTCATATTCTTCCGGTTCGATCCCATCTTCGGAGATTGTTCGTCCCGCCACTGAAACACCGGATTTTTCAACGCTTGCCTGATCGCCGGTGATCAGCGGGTGCCAGTCAGGCAAGGGTTTGCCCTCATTCAGCAATCGATACGCGCAGGTGGGTGGCAACCAGGACAGTTCACTTACCAGTTTCGGGGTCAGTTGCAGGCAATCGGGCACGAT
>JALTNS010000351.1:0-1632 GCA_027000565.1 Rhizobiaceae bacterium
GGATATTCCAGTTCTACGGCCACAAGGTGGAGGGCAAAAAACCGTCATTTTTTAAGGATATTCAATTCCTGATGGTCGGTCCGGCGTGGTTGATGGCCTTTATCTATCGCCGGTTCGGGATCAGCTATTAATCTTCCCGCAAGATGATAATCGAGTGCTGGACAGATCGTATTGCCATCTCTATATGAGGTGCCTGTGGAACTGCCGAAAAATTCTGCAATTCCGCACGGGCCGTTAGCTCAGTCGGTAGAGCAGCTGACTCTTAATCAGCGGGTCGTAGGTTCGATCCCTACACGGCCCACCAGATAGTGATCAGGTCTTGCCCTGTTGCAACATTTGTAATTTATTCAATGGCTTAGGCCAGTGGAACATCTTGTCATTTCGGAGAGTATCTTGAGTAGTACGACAGAAGATAATGTGCAGGCCTTGCTTGATTGTTTTGCCAATGGACAGTCGATTGAAGAACCATATCGTCACTGGAATTTGAGCATGTGCATTCGCCCGGACACGCTGGATGAGATCATCAACCTGCCGTTTGAGGCGCCTGATCTGGGCGGTGAGTCCGGTCGGCGTGAATTGCACAATGCAACGCGGACCTATTTTGACCGTGAGAACAGGATGAAACATCCCTGTTGTTCGGCTGTTGCTGAAGCTTTTCAGGATAAACGGGTAACTTCGGCGATTGAAGTCGTGTTCGGGGTGAACCTTGAAGGCACTTATTTGCGCATAGAATATGTCCAGGATACCGGTGGGTTTTGGCTCGAACCCCATACTGACCTCGGGGTAAAAAGTTTCACCATGCTGCTCTATGCGTCAAAAGACCCAAGCCATAGGGAACTTGGCACAGATATCTATGATACGGAAAAAAATCACGTCGGTCGTTCACCGTTTGAATCAAACGCGGCGCTGGTTTTTGTGCCAGCTGACGATACATTTCACGGGTTTGAAAAACGGGAAATCAACGGTATTCGCCAGTCGATCATCATCAACTACGTCACCAATGAATGGCGTGAACGCGATCAGCTGGCATTTCCCGATGCGCCCATCGGCAGCCATTTGTGAGCAATTCGGGTGCGCGATTTTAGCAAGGTACAACGCCTGCTGGTAATCAAACACGGAGCGTTTGGCGATGTCATTCAATCGCTTGGTGCGCTGGATGATATTCGCAATAATTTTCCAAATGCGGAAATATCGATTGTCACTGAACCGGCATTCAAAAAAATCATGGATCGCTGTTCGTCGGTGGACCGGGTAATCGTCGATGCACGGATGCCGCGCTGGCGCGTTGACGCAATGATGAAATTAAGGCGGCGGTTTACCGAGGCCTGCCCGGAATACGTGATCGATCTTCAAAATTCTGGTCGCACCGCGTTTTACCGGCGCTATCTGCTGTCCAGCCCTGAGTGGTCTTACATTGAAAATGCCCGTAGCCCGGATGCGCGATATCCAAAGTCAATGCCGAGCCTGCAACGCCTTTCCGGCCAGTTGCAGGACAGCGGTCTTGAGGTTGTGAAAACCCTGACGCCGGATATCTCATGGCTGGCCAACGGGGTTTCCGATATCCTTGCTGAAGCAAATGTGAAACACCCCTATGTGGCGCTGATCCCCGGTTGTTCGGCAAAACATCCGCAC
>JALTNS010000351.1:1642-3375 GCA_027000565.1 Rhizobiaceae bacterium
CCCAAATATGCGGAACTTGCCGAACGATTTATCAACGCAGGCTTTGATGTGGTGACAGCACCGGGGCCGGACGAGATGGAACTTTGTGCAAAAATTCCGGGTAAAACCCTGACCGGCGACACATTTCTCAACTGGTTTGATCTTGCAGGCGTATTGCAGGGGGCAGCGCTTGTGGTTGGCAATGATACTGGCCCGACCCATATTGCGGCCCATCTGGACCGCCCGGGGCTGGCATTGTTCGGTCCCCATGCTTCCGCCCATTCAACCGGAATGGAGGGCAGGGTGCTCAAGGTTATTGAATGTGATGACCTGGTCCAATTGAGTGTTGAAGAAGTGTTCAACAAGGCTAAAGGCCTGGTAAATCCTCACTCAAAAGAAGTGTAGGACTTTTCTTCAATAATAGATGATCCGGCCAATAGGTTGATGTCTTTTTTTAACTTGGCGCGTTGATCGTTTTCCCGGTAAACTGAGCGCGCAAGGGCAATGAATTTTTCACCAAAATCCTTGTCCGCCTCGCATTGGCGAATGTCATCTTCAATAACCCATAACTGCTCATTGACCTTTTTTAGCGCTCTCTCCAGCGTGTCCATCTGGTTGGATGGTTCGATGTTTTCACGCCGCGCAGCTTCCAGAACCTTCAGTTCGTGGCGAATGTTTACAAGTTTTTCGGGATCAGAAATTCGCTCGGACTTGATCTGAAGAATGGTGATTTTGTCAATCATTTCACCGGGGCCAACTTCGAGGAGAATTGGCCGTGGTGTGACGGATTGATTCATAACTGGACTTTCTATTGGTTGCTCGGTGGTTGTAATTCACTGTCAAGGGGCCGCTCAGGTGCCGAACAGGCGGCGGATGCCATGCCGTAAGTAACCTAAAATGGTGCCCAGTAACAAGCCTGCCATTGTTGTTAGGACAAGCCATAGTTTTGAGCGGGTTGCATTGGTATTTTTACCCTGTTCGGCCAACACCACTGCGAAGGGTTGAATATCGATGTTGCCGATGTCAAATCCGGCGATATTCTCACGGTCGAGTTTCAGTGCGGCCAAATCCGCGCGGTATGGAGGTAACTTTTGTTCTTCCTCAACAGCAGGTCCGGCGGCGGATGTTGCTGATCCATTGATTTTGGTTTTTTTTGTAATGTTTTCCAACGTTTCAATTTGATAATCAAGCACCTGCAATCTGGAATTGAATGCAGCAGTTATGCGGGATCTCTCGCGCTTGACAAAAAAGTTGCGTAAAGTTGATAGCATCGCTTCAATTGCAATATCCGCCTCGTCAATTGACTTGCCGCTATACTGTATCAAGATGTCTTTTGAACCGCGCTTGAGGTTGGAAATTCTGTAACGTCCAGAGAAATCCTTGCCATTCAATCCCTTCTGGGCCAGTTTTTGCGCAAATGAGCCTTTGGCCGAAAGACTTTGCAAAACCTGACTTTTTATTGCATTGCCGGTTGCTGCTCGCTTGACAATATCAAGATCGAGAATACTGAAGGGTGTTATGCCTCCGCCAATGCTCAGTTGTTGGGAATTTACATTTTCAAAAGTGAGATTGGTGATATTGATGGTTTGGGAGCCATAGCGGTTTCGTCTCAATAAATCGCCGGCTATTTTCAAATGCAGATTGTCACTGCTTTTGAGCAAAACTTCTTTGAAGTAGGTGTCTGCGGTATATTGCCGGGCAAAAATTCCGGCGATTAATCCGATAATTGCAACACTGGTAATCAGCCAGATATT
>JALTNS010000352.1 GCA_027000565.1 Rhizobiaceae bacterium
GAAACGCATTGGTGCTGCATCGTTTCTTGATGATGACGAAAAGCGCGCTGCTGTCGGATATGGCAGAAGGATAAATTCCAATGAGTGATATTTCACAAGCCGCATGGATCTGGTCGGCCAAAGGCGTCGGCGCGGTTGCCGGATCAGCAATTTCCATTGCCTATATGTTGCCCAGGGGCAGGCGCGAGGCGGCCATCCGCTTTTGTGTCGGCGTTGTAACCGGCATTATTTTTGGCACGGCGGCTGGCACAAAAATAGCCATCGCACTGGATGCCGACGCCCTGTTGTCGCCGGTTGAAATATCGCTGATGGGTGCAACAGCGGCAAGCCTGTTTTCCTGGTGGGGGCTTGGCATGGTCGCAAGACTTTCGGCTCAATACCGCCTGTCGCCACCCGCCCGCACCGGCAATAAAAACAGGAGCAATGATAAATGAATGGCACCCGAATTCCGGCGCGCGAATGCAAGTTTTTATCTGTGGCGCTGAATGATATCAGCGAAGAAGGCATATTTTCCGGTTATGCCAGCCTGTTTGGCGAGACCGATCTTGGCCGTGACCGGGTCATCAAGGGCGCATTTGCCCGCTCGATTGCGGCGCGCAAAGCCAGCGGTATTCGCATGTTGTTCCAGCACAATCCCGACAAGCCGATTGGTGTATGGGAAGAATTGCGTGAAGATGAAAAAGGGCTTTTTGTGCGCGGGAGAATTATCCGCGATGTGGCCAATGGCGCCGAGGTTTTGAGCCTGATGCGCTCTGGCGCAATTGACGGGCTTTCAATCGGTTTTAAAACCAGACGTAGCCGCACCGACAAAAAATCCGGTATCCGCGAAATTTTCGAAGCCGACCTTTGGGAGATTTCGGTAGTGACCTTTCCAATGCTGCCCGAGGCCCGGGTAAGCCAGGTCAAAAATACTAAACAATCCAGACAACTGCCGACAATTCGGGAGTTTGAACGCTGGCTCACGCGGGATGCTGGGCTGACAAGAAGCGAGGCCAGAACCGTGATCGGCAAGGGCTTCACCCATCTCGCAAGCAGGCAAGACGCTGCTGGCAATTCATCCGCGGTGCTGGCTGAAAAAATCAGACAGGCTGCACAAATATTCAAAGCCAGGAGATAATAACCATGTCCAACACCAGTCCCACAATCGCGCCGGAAATCAAATCCTATGCGGGCGATGTCGGTGATGCCTTTGATGAATTCAAGGGTACATTTGAACAGTTCCGTGATGCCAATGACGAACGGTTGGCGCAAATAGAAAAGCGCATGTCGGCTGATGTCGTCACCACCGACAAGGTCGAGCGCATCAACGCCGCGGTGGCCGAGCAAAAACGCCAGTTTGACAATTTGTTGCTGAAAACTAAACGTCCCGCGCTTGCTTCGGACAAATTCACCAGCATTGCCCAAATGGAGCATAAAGCCGGATTCGCCGCCTATGTCCGCTCCGGTGATGAAAGCAATCTGCGTCAGCTTGAAGAAAAGGCCATGTCCTATGGCTCTGACCCGGATGGCGGTTATCTGGTGCCGGATGAAACGGCTTCCGAAATCGGTCGGCGATTGGCGCTGATATCACCAATCCGTTCAATTGCCGGCGTGCGTCAGGTGTCTGCCTCAATCTACAAAAAACCGTTTGCTCAAACGGGTCCGGCGGTGGGCTGGGTGAGCGAAACAGCGCCGCGCCCGGAAACCAACTCGCCGGTGCTGGCGGAACTGCAGTTCCCGACCATGGAACTTTATGCCATGCCTGCGGCAACCCCGACCCTGCTTGAAGATGCTGCGGTCGATATTGATCAATGGATTGCCGATGAGGTCGAGACCGCTTTTGCCGAGCAGGAGGGCGCGGCCTTTGTCAATGGTGACGGCATCAACAAGCCGAAGGGTTTTCTGGCTGAAACAACGGTTGATGAAAGTGTCTGGACCTGGGGCAATCTTGGCCATGTGCCAACCGGTGTTGATGGCGCGTTTCCTGTCGCCGATGCATCCGATGTGCTGATTGATACGATCTACGCGTTGAAGGCCGGTTATCGCCAAAATGCCCATTGGGTGATGAACCGCAAGACCCAGGCCGAAATTCGCAAACTGAAAGATGTCGACGGCAATTATCTCTGGCAGGCACCTGCAAGTGCCGGAATGAGTGCGTCGCTGATGGGTTTTCCGCTGATTGAAGCCGAGGACATGCCCGACATTGCTTCGAACGCATTGGCAATTGCCTTTGGTGATTTCCGGCGCGGTTATCTGATTGTCGATCGCACCGGGGTGAGGGTGTTGCGCGATCCCTATTCCGCCAAGCCTTACGTGTTGTTTTACACCACCAAGCGCGTTGGCGGTGGGGTGCAGGACTATGACGCCATCAAATTGCTAAAATTCGGTCTGGTGTAATCGCTCCCCTCCCGAACCCGGCCGAAAGAAACGGCCCTGCGCTTATGCGCGGGGCCGTTTTTAGTTTCGAATTCAAGAACCTGACTGGATTTTTTAATGACCCTAGCCCAGATCGGCAAACCTGCTGTTGAACCTGTGACACTTTCTCAAGCCAAGTCCTATTTGCGGATTGAAAACACAGATGAAGACGTGCTGATTGCCGAGTTAATCACCGCCGCTCGCCAATATCTTGAACAGACCTGCGGGGTGCGGTTGATCACCCAGACCTGGCGGCAATATGAGGATTGCTGGCCGCGATCAGGCATGCTCACCCTTGGAGCGCGACCGGTCAAGTCGGTCCAGTCGATTACGGTTTACAATGAAGCGGGAACGCCGAACATTATTCCGGCAAATGATTATCAGGTTGATGCAATCTCGCAAAGCGCCCGCATTTACCTTGCCGATGGGCTGACCGTCGGGCAGCCGATCAACGGTATCGAGATCGATTTTACCGTTGGTTTCGGTGATACCGGTGTCGATGTGCCAGATGTGTTGAAACGGGCGAACCTGCTGCTGGTCGCCCACTGGTTTGAATTCCGTGGCGCCATCGCGCCCCAGGAACAGCCGGTATCCTTTCCGCCCGGAATTGATGCCCTCATTGCGCCGTTCAAAGGGATTTCGATCTGATGCTGACGACCTTCATGGATGCCGGAATGCTGAAACATCGCGTCACGCTGGAACGGCTGGTTGAGACACCCGATCTAGGCGGCGGATTGACCATCACCTGGAACGAGGTGACGACAATCTGGGCCTCAATTGAATCGGTGCGTGCGGCGATGCGTAATCTTGCCCAGCAGTCACGCGAAACCGTTACCCACCGGATCATATTGCGCTACCGCGACGATGTGGCGAGCGGTTGGCGATTTCGCAAAGGCAACCGCACTTTCCGGATAATCACGGTTCATGACCCGGATGAGACCGGTCGCTATCTGGTCTGCCGTACCGAGGAGGAAGGGCGA
>JALTNS010000353.1 GCA_027000565.1 Rhizobiaceae bacterium
ATATCTCTAACGCTGATTTCGCAAGGCGTCCCTTGTTACCTGTAAACTGGTAAATCCCGATCGTTACGGTCGGTTTGTTTGCGATTGTCGTGGCAGTGACGGCAAAAGCCTTTCGGCTGAAATGGTCCGCGCCGGTCAGGCACTGGATTGGCCAAAATACAGCCGCCGTGCTTATTCATCGCAACAAAATCAGGCACGGGCCGAAAGACTTGGTCTTTAGGCTGGTCGGTTTGAAAAGCCGTGGGATTATCGTGCCAGAAAACGCGATGGTTAATGCATTTCCATTCTGGCTAAATTATTTCTGTTGATTTGCGAAATATGATGTGGAGATTTCATCCAGCGGAAACATCAGCTCGACTTTCAAATCGTCGAGCATAACATCCTGAACCGTACCAAAGCTGGCGATTGTAGAAAACACCGAAACGATCTGGCCGCTGATTTTAAAGCGCGTGGGAATAACAGCCTGGGTCAAATCAACAGCTGTAATTGTGCGGTAGCGGAAAAAATGCCTCTCCAGTTTTTGCGTCAGTTGCTCCAGTTCCGGGTCATGTCCTGCGATCAGCAATTCACTTTGCAGACGTTCCAATAGCAGACCAACCGCCTCTTCCCAATTTTCAATGGACGATTGTTGTGGGCTTTGCGCGCACAGGGCATCGACCAGATTTGTTTGACCGGCAAATCCGGCGTCGATCAAAAATTTCATTGCAGCTGAATTGCCTGCCTTAATGTTCCACAGGCGATCAACAGCAATTCCCGGATAGGGCATATGATTGTCAAGCATGATGCTGATTGCGTTTTGAATGGGTATCAGATCAGCATCACTTGCAGACCGCGACAGGTAGGCCGGTGAAAAACCTGCGAGCAGCAGCGCCCGGTTGGTTTCCACCTTGGGCATATCCAGGCAATTGGCCAGTTTGAGCACCATGTTCCGGCTCGGCCTGGCCCTTCCGGTTTCCAGAAAACTCACATGGCGCGGCGAAACGTCTGCATATAGACCAAAAGATAATTGGCTGAACCGGCGCTTTTTTCGCCAACTGCTCAAGAGATTGCCAAAATTCGACTGGGAAAGTTGTTGTGTTGCCATAGTTCCATGCTCGCATGGTTATTTTCGAATTTCACTTACCAGCAAGGTAATTGTTTTGACGAAGTGGTGCATCTATCCAATATCTTCAACTTGGTTTGGAGATACTAAAATGAGCCCAAAAAACAGCGCCATGGTAATACGCTTGACTGCATATGGATTTATTGCATTTGCTTTTATCTGGGGGTTGGCACCCTATCAGTCAATTAACCTGCCTGCCCGATTGCTTCTCGATTTGTTGGCATGGCCTCCCGGAGATGCAGATCCGGTTCTAACCCGTTCTGAAATGTGGTTGTCCTCGATCGGTGCCGGACTGACTGTGGCAATATCCATAATGCTTTTGGGCATTGTCGCACCTGCAGTGGAAAAGTCAGATAAAAAAACTATCCGAGTAACCTTTTGGGCCTTTGTGGCGTGGTTCCTGGTTGATGGAGCCGGTTCAATTGCGTCAGGGGTTGTTTCAAACGTGTTTTTCAACGCCATTCTTCTGGCGGCAATTTTGATCCCGCTCAGTGCAGTAAGATTAGACGAGAATGTGAAGCAGAACACGTCCGGATAAATTTTGGCAATTGGGAACAAACCCAACCGGTATTGATCATCACCCGATGCGGCCGAAGCCTGGCAATTTCAGCGCGGGACGATACCAGTCGAGCCCGGCAACCAATCCCAGGAGGTTGATTTCAATACCGGATTTCAGGCCAATAGAAAGGCCTGCATAACCAAGTAATGAAAGCCGCACAGTCCCGCGGTCGGCATCAAAATCGATGAGCTTGTTGGAGGCTGCATAGTCCTTGCCAATCGCGGTTACTGGCATGGAAGCATCAATTCCGGGCACCGCACGAATAATGCTGGCGACAAACGTATTGGAGTTGGGTCCGGGCCACAAAATGTAATCACCGGGGTGCTGCCAACGATAATTTGCAATGGCATTTTCAATCTGTGGGATGAGTTTTTCAGCCTTCTGGCCGCTGGCTTCAAATATAATCTCCGGTTGGTTTGAGTACCAGCGTCCGTCCGCCGGCCAGCCATTGCGGCGTACCGGGCTGCCCCAGCCAACCACATCATACCGGTCATAGCTGTCGGCATTTTTTCGTTTTAAGACAACCCACGAATGTTTGGAAATCGCCCCTTTCAGCCCGCCAGTGCGCGCCGCCATGATATAGACCTTTGCCCGTTTTTCATCGAAGGCATCGGGAAAAATTTCAGCACTCGACCAGTCGGCCTCGTGCCAGTTGGCCGGGCGGTCGCTGGCCGCCCAGATCGCCAGATGGGTGAGGCTCGGGGCCACAAAAAACACCGCCACAAACAACGCCATTCGCAACAGGTAACGCTTCATGATTGTTGCACACTTCCAGCAGCAAAAGAACGCAGTTTGAAGTTTCTGGTGTCGATTTCAAGGCAAATAACCGTGAGCACCCGAAGTCACCAAAGAATTCCTTTGTTGCTCTATAGGTCAAATTTAATTTGATCAGGCCCCAAGGTCGCTGTTGGGAATTCTGATATTCTTCTTGTTGATCAATACAATCGGGGTAGCCCTGCAGTCGAGTTGCACGACAAGCAGGAAAACATCCCACACATCGGCGGTTTTGACGGCCTGGCTGAATACTTTTCCGGTGCATTTTGGTCCGGATATGGGAATTGACAAATTTGCCCTTCCGCTGGAACCGTTCAAATTGATGTTGCCTGTAACCATCCAACCTGATTCAATGGGTTCTCCCACAGCTTCAACAACCATGGCGCTGGCGCGCACTTTGGCCATCGAAATCTTATAGGCGTCGCTTCCCTTCATTAGTGAAATGATGCCAAAAATCAATGATCCGGCTAAAAAAGGAATAGCAATCCAGGCAGCGACACCTGCACGGGCCCAGTTTCGCTGAGATTTTACAAAATGGGCTTCATCGACCCAAAATCTGTTTTTCCAGGCCCATTTGCTACCCTTTGCACCAAGAACAAAAATCATGACAATGTTGACGACTGGCACAAACATCAAAAGCGCAATATAGGTGCTGTTGCCAATTCCCCATATCCAGTTGAGCAAAAATGCACCCCAGTTCCAGCGGTCCAGATTTGGTGGAATTGGCGTGTCTTTTGGCTGTCCCGCATAAGGCATGTTGAATTACCTTCTGAAATATAAAATAGTGCCGGTTGGCCTGAATTTGTTCGGCTAGGTAATTAAATCCGGCTTAAAGTTCGAATTTTGTAGTTTGCAATAAAGTATCTCCGGTGAGCAAGGTCAAAACTGATATTCCTAACTCACCAGATTTCCATTGACCGTCAAATGCGGGAAG
>JALTNS010000354.1 GCA_027000565.1 Rhizobiaceae bacterium
TCTCAAGCGATGTTTGATAATCGGGGTCGCCGCCTGTGAGATAGGTAACAAATGCCGGGCGGCCTTCATTTTTCAACGCGGTAAATTTAGCGTCAATGCGTGTGGTCATGTTGCGCCCCCCAGCATACCCAGCGCTTCGCTAACGGTGTGGACATCCTTGTCGCCGCGGCCGCAAAGGTTCATCACAATGATCTGATCTTTTGCCATTATTGGTGCACGTTTGATCACTTCAGCCAGCGCATGGCTTGGTTCAAGCGCCGGAATAATACCTTCCAGTCTGCACAACAACTGAAATGCCTCAAGCGCCTCGCTGTCGTCAATCGGCACATAATTTACCCGGCCGCTTTCTTTTAGCCACGAATGTTCAGGACCAATGCCTGGATAATCAAGCCCGGCGGAAATTGATGCACCTTCTAGAATTTGCCCCTCGTTATCCTGCAACAGATAGGTGCGGTTGCCGTGCAGCACGCCAGGTCGTCCGGCGGTCAGTGAAGCACAGTGTTCTTCCGTATCAAGTCCCTTGCCGCCGGCCTCAACACCGACAATCTCGATTTCCTTGTCGTCCAAAAACGGATGAAACAGTCCGATCGCATTGGAACCACCACCAACCGCAGCCACCAGCATATCGGGCATACGGCCTTCTGCCGCCATCATTTGTTCACGCACTTCATTTCCAATAACTGACTGGAAATCGCGCACCAGCTCAGGATAGGGATGTGGACCGGCCGCAGTACCAATCAGATAATAGGTATCTTTCACATTGGCCACCCAGTCACGCAATGCTTCGTTCATTGCATCCTTCAGGGTACCAGCTCCAGCGGTTACAGAATGAACCTCGGCTCCCAGCAATTTCATGCGAAAAACATTGGGAGCCTGACGGTGTACGTCCTTGGAACCCATATATACCTCGCATGGATAGCCAAAACGCGCGGCAACTGTGGCGGAGGCAACCCCGTGCTGACCGGCACCGGTTTCAGCAATAATCCGGGTTTTGCCCATACGGCGGGCAAGTAAAATCTGCCCCAGGCAATTGTTGATCTTGTGACTGCCGGTGTGATTCAATTCATCGCGTTTGAAATAAATCTTTGCCCCACCCAAGTGTTCACTCAACCGTTCGGCAAAATAAAGCGGGCTTGGTCGCCCGGTATAATGGGTGTTGAGTTCTTGCAGTTCCCGCTGGAATTCCGGATCGCTTTTAGCCTTTTCCCAAGCCTCATTGAGCTCGAGAATATTCGGCATCAATGTTTCTGCAACAAAACGACCGCCGAAGATTCCGAACATACCCTCTTCATCGGGACCTTTTCGAAATGAATTGGGACTATGTTCGCTCATTATCTAAAAACCTTTGCACTGCACGCTAGACGCTATTCTGTTTTAGTTCCTGCATGAAATTCGATATCAGATCAATGTTTTTAACGCCCGGCGATGTCTCCACACCGGAAGAAATATCAACCCCGTCGGGTCGGGCGGTTGTGATCGCCTCAATGATGTTTGAACGCTCAAGCCCGCCGGAAAGCATGACAGGCACCGGGGCATCAAATTTCTGGAGCAGCGACCAGTCAAAACTGACACCATTGCCACCGGGCAGATCGGAGCCTTTTGGTGGCTTTGCGTCAAACAGAAACCTGTCGACAATACCTTGGTAGGTGGTCGTTTTTGCCAAATCTTCGGCCGAACGAATGGCAAAGGCCTTCATGATCGCAAGTCCGTACCGGGCGGCTATCGCGCGCACCCTGTCTGGCGATTCGCTGCCATGCAATTGCAGCATATCAGGGGCAACTTTATCAACAATCTCATCCAGCGTTGCAAAGTCCGCATCCACCGTTACCGCCACCACACTGGCCCGGCCTTTTGCGGATTTGCGTAAACCGGCGGCATGGTGTGGATCAATGTTGCGCGGGCTTTTGGCAAAAAAAATAAAGCCGATATGGCTGGCGCCGCCATCCAGGGCGGCATCAATCGCCTCAGCCGTTTTAAGGCCACAAATCTTGACGTCTATTTGGTTGGTATTCTGCATGGCGATCACCTGCCACGATTTAAGGCCGGTGTCCACAATCCGGCCTTGCACAATTCAAATTATGCTTACAGACTGACTTTCTGAAAACAAACAAATGCAGTTTCGGGAGAATTTAATGGCGGTTTCTCAACGGTTCAGGCGCATTGAAGCGATTGCCCAAAAACACATTACCGATGGTTCTTTTGGCGGCATTGAATGGCTTGTCTTGCGGGGTGGCAAGCCGTGGGCCAGAGGCCGGGCCGGTTACAATGATGCGCTTGACAAAACGCCGATGGTCGAAAAGCCGATCTACCGGATTTATTCAATGACCAAACCGGTGATATCCGCCATTGCGCTGATGCTGGTGGAGCAGGGGCGATTGCGGCTGTTTGAACCTCTCGCCGCCTATCTGCCTGAATTTTCGGAGATGTCGGTTCTTGATGAGGATGGTAATTTACGCAAAGCAGATGGCCCGATCATAATCGAGCATTTGCTCACCCACCGGGCCGGGTTATCTTACGGATTTATTCCAGGCTGCCCGGTGGGCAAGCTTTATTGCGATACTAACATCAATGATGCGACCATGCCGCTTGCAGGTGTTATTGAAACTGTTGCCGCCTTGCCGTTGGCTTTTGAACCGGGAAGCGAGTGGCGCTACAGTGTTGCGACCGATGTTCTCGCCCGTGTTATCGAAGTGATTTGTGGTGACAGTATTGCCAATGTGGTGCGCGAATTCATTACTGATCCGCTGGAAATGGTTGATACCGGTTACAGTGTTGCGGCCAGCCAACAGGACCGTATCGTTGCTGCATTTGGCAAAGACGATCTGAATGCGCTGATGGATTTTGATGATCAGCCGCAGAGCCTGATACCCGCCGAATTGTCCGCCCAACATCCACTTGACGATCAGAATTTTGGTCGCGGCGGATATGGCCTGTATTCAACGCTTGATGATTACGCCGGTTTTGCGATGCTTCTGGCAACTGGCAAAGCCCCTTCCGGTGAGCGGCTGCTTTCACGCAAAATGCTAGAATTGGCTGTGAGCAACCGCATTCCGCCGGGTCAACTGCCCTTACGTATTGGCCCACTGGTATTGCCTGGCTACGGTTATGGGCTTGCCGGTCGGGTAATGCTTGATTTGGGGCAAAGCCTTGGCATGACCAGTGTTGGTGAACATGGCTGGGCCGGGGCCGCCAGCACCTATTTCTGGATAGACCCATCCGAAGACTTGATCGGCCTTTCGATGTCGCAATATCTCGGTTCAAAAATTCCGCTTGGTGATGATATTCGCAGTGCGGTTTATCAGGCGCTGGATGAATAAGTTTTTGGCACTATAGCCCGAGTTCATCGCGTTGTTTGCGGGT
>JALTNS010000355.1 GCA_027000565.1 Rhizobiaceae bacterium
CTGCGCGTCGGTTTTTTTGGCCCATTTGGCGGGGCCCGAATAAACGATTGTGTCCAGATAGCGTTTAAACAGATCGCCCTTGATCAAAACGACTGTATTTTCCACCAATTTAACACTGCCGTTTTTCCCCAAACCCGCACGGCGCCCCCAATCACCGATCGGCTTTATGTCGTCTCTGTCAGGGTCTGATACATGTTGCCAAAACCGGCGATACCAGGTGCTGTTCAGATATGCCGGAAACCGCCGCCACGCCATTTCGCGGCTCATTTCATGGTTTGCACCCAACAAAAAGCTTTCGACAAATTTAGGGTTTGTGACCAGAATTGAAACGCTGTCATCGGGAATTCTGTCAAATCCCGGCAAGAAAACCTCGGGTTCTATCGCCTGAAGCCGACGGTATGTTGGCAGATTAAATCGCATATCCAGTATGATCCGGCGCGGCACAGCGGCCTTTGACGGTTTGCTGCTGCTAAGCCCGCTGATCTGGTGCTCCAGCTTATTTTTCAAATTCCGACTCGGCGTTGTTTCGCTCAAAATCTGGTCTTGCAGCGCCCGAACCGGCACCGCTTTTGTTATTGGTGCAACGCGCGTAACAACCCGTGTCTTTGCGGTTGTCATCTGCGCCATTTGGTTACGATATGCCAAAATCGTGCCTTTGCCCGGCTGTCTGGAGCTGGTGCGCATTTTGGGCTGCGCAATGATCCTTTTGCTGGACCTGTATAGCCTATCGACCGTGATATCCGGTGATACTTTCTTTTTGCCAATGACTGTTTCGACAATCGGAGCAACACCGTTATTGGCAGCGAAATACTTGTTTTTGAACGCGGCGGAGGCACCGGACAAACAAGTGGCCGAAGCCGTTTTCAGCACCATTGGTGCCGCAACGGATTTCTTTTTCAAAATCGGCTCAACCCGCGCTGATATGCGTCGAAATGTCGGAGACATCACCGCGCCCGGCACGCTGGCTTCCTGTGCCAAAGTCGCCGCGACACTTTTTTTGCTCTGCGATGTCATTGGCACGAAATTGTGTAGAGGCCCAGTGACTTGCACAAGATTTGGCGCTGCCAGTTTACCCAGCCGTTTATGAATTTTGCCGCCCCCCGCCAAGGCAACGCGTGTTTGGCGCAAAGTCGTCAGCACCGCTTCGCTTGAACTGGCATATGCCCAGGCTTTTGCCATGTCTTTTTCTTGATGGTTTCGCACGGTTTTTGCGCCAAGCCCGGCAGCAGCGCGCCATTTGGGATTGAGATTGGCCTCCTGTTGCCAGATCGGTGCCTTGGCACCCAGCTTTTTTGAACCGGTTTGCCACGCAGCATAAACCGGCGGTCCAACAACCGGATCATCGGTTATGGCTTTGTATCCCCGCCGATTCACCGGTTTTTGGGCGTCCGAATCTAAAAACGCCTTCAGCGCGGGTTGAAAACGCGCCTTATGTTCATCAAACCATTCCTTTGGTTTTGCCGCAGGCGATACCAGCGCGCCCTCAAAGCTGATGACGGTTTTGGCCGTGGAACGCTTGCCAAACCCCAATGACGCCGCGTCCAGTGCCGCGCCCGGCTCTGCCAGATCCAGGTCTTTCAGCCCGATGGTGTCATCGGCGCGATAGGGTGCCAATTTGCGCACTACCTGCTCAAAATCAACCGATCCGGTCGAAAATGACCAATGATAAAATACCGGCAATTCCAACATGTCGCTATCCGCCGACCACGCCATTTGCGTTGACGGTTCGGACAAATCAAATCTAAGTCCGGCGCGCCGTCCGTCTTCGAAACTCGGGACAAGGCACACCGTATAAGCCGTGTTTTGTTTTAATCTTGTCGGGCATAAAACCCGTGCCACCAACCCGCCGCCAGATTGACCGCGCGTGTCTTGCACGTGGGTCCATGCATATGCCTGATCAAGGGGCGGTAAAATTGTGCCCGCGTCTTTTGCAATGCTCAAACGCATGGTTTCGCCGTTTATGCCCTGCGACAGCGTGACATCCTCGCTCAATTCCACGGCAACCAGATTAACCCATGGCACTAACCGCCCGCTGGGGCTGGGTTTTGCAGGCGTATACATCCAGGGAATGGTCGGGTCGCGAAATTCCAGATATGGAAAAAAGTTGGGCGCGCAATCTCGCGCATTTGCAACCGGTTCGGTGCGCGCAATCGCCTGCGCATCCAGCCGCACAACATCTGCTGGACCGCGCAAAGCTATTTGTTTTGAAATTTCGCCGCCCAAAGCCGCCAAACTGACTGCCGCATCTATTTTGGCTTCGGCCTCGGGAGGCAAGCCGTTGTCGTCAGCCTGATTGGAGATCTGCGTTGTTAACCCCGAACCGACCCAGGAATAAAATGTGGTCTTTTGTTCCAAATAAGCTTCACATATGTAAAAAAAGCGTTATAGCGAAAAAATCCTAACTACCTCTCGCTAAAACTGCAAATTAATTTTAACCAATACTTTGTCAAATTTTGCCAACCACACAATCAGGCTGGACGCAAGTCAGGAAAAAAAATCAACGGTTTCGCCAAGTTGACGAAACCAGTTATTGTGCATTGCTTAATGAAATCCAATTCAAGCTGGCCTTGTGGTGTGGCCTCCGGGCAACGTGCGGATTTGATCTTTGATGTAATGGCCCCCAAAGGCGGCGAAGGCGCGTTGGTGATGCAAAATGATGACAGCGCCTACCCCTTGTGGGTAGCCGGGCACGCCTGCCCATCTGCCCGCTAAGAGCCGAATAAGAGCGCTAAGAGTCGGGGTGAGCGCAAAATTCGGGGGAGTGTGGCCGCGCGTAGGCTGGTGCCGCCATGCGAGGCAAAAAATGGCAGGGTTGAATTTTGGGCGATTTGCACATATTTTAATCTGGCTCGGTGGTGTTTTGGCCGGTTCCAGACAAATACCCCGGTGCGGCGAGGCAGAACCGGATGCTTTAGCTCCCATCCCGATTATAGACCCGAATACCAACCCGACCATTTTTTAGCGCGGACTTTGTGCCGTGGAAGAATGTGACGCCAAGCCACTCCCCATGAACCTCATCGGCAACCATGATCAAGGTGCGGTTTTTATCCAACCGGATGAATTTGATATATCGCCGACGAAGAAATACTTGCTGGGTGATATTGGAGCGGGCAAACCCAAGCCAAATTTCTGCAGGATCTTCGATGATATCGGGTACCGGGCCAAAGAATCGCTCACGTGTCATCTTGGCTGGATCGTTATTATCCCAGAAATGATCCACCTGCGCTTGCGTTACCCGAATATTCACAGCTGATTGTGCGGCGGTTTGGTATCGCATGGGGTGCGGCAAATTTCCAACTATTGGCTTGCCTCTTGTGG
>JALTNS010000356.1 GCA_027000565.1 Rhizobiaceae bacterium
GACCAAGCAGAGGGCGACCATATTTGTTCAGCTTGTCGCGTTCGACCTGAATGCCATGTGGCGGGCCAGCACAACCGGTTACGAACCAAAGCGGAAAGCGTACATCTTCAAGACGCAGGGCACGAACGGCCTTAAAGCCAAACACGTTACCTACGATTGAAGTGAATACATTGACCACTGAACCTTCTTCAAACAGGCCCATTGGATAAGCGATGAATGCATAATAGCTTTCATCATCACCGGGCACATCTTCAATCGCATAGGCGCGACCCTTGTAATATTCAAGGTCGGTCAACAGGTCGGTCCAGACCGTTGTCCATGTACCTGTTGAAGATTCAGCGGCGACAGCAGCCGCGGCTTCCTCACGTGGCACACCAGCTTGTGGTGTGATTTTGAAGCAAGCGAGTATATCGCTTTCCTTCGGCGTATAATTCGGTTCCCAATAGGTATCCCGATATTCCTTGACCCCGGCCTTATAGGTGCCGTCTGATTCACTTTTGCTCATATTATCATTCCTTGGAAGGTTAGAATTGGTTGAAATTATGCCGCTTGGGCCGGCGCGATTTGTGGATCAAGCGATCCGGAAGCGTAACGGATTGCCATATCGTCCATGTCAATTACGGAAATTTTGGAAGCATTGCCCGCAGTGCCAAAACGTTCGAAACGGTCCAGACAAAGCTTTTCCATCTCTTCCATTGCCGGTACGAGGAACTTGCGTGGATCAAACTGCGATGGATTTTCCATTGCAATTTTACGGAACTGGCCAGTCATCGCCATACGGCAATCGGTGTCGATATTGACCTTGCGCACACCCATTTTTATGCCTTTTTCGATTTCCTCGACAGGCACGCCATAGGTCTGGGGCATATCACCGCCACAGGTATTAATCAGGTCTTGCAGATATTGCGGCACTGAAGAAGAGCCATGCATGACAAGATGGGTGCCGGGCAGTTTTGCATGAATTGCGGCAATCTGGTCCATAGCCAGAATATCACCGGTTGGTTTGCGGGAGAATTTGTAAGCCCCATGGGATGTGCCACAGGCAATCGCAAGTGCATCAACTTTGGTTTTTGCAACAAAATCCACTGCCTGGTCTGGATCGGTCAAAAGATCGTCCATCGACAATTTGCCAACAGCACCAGAGCCATCTTCTTCCGCAGCTTCACCGGTTTCAAGCGAACCAAGAACGCCAAGCTCACCTTCTACAGATGCGCCAACCCAATGGGCCATGCGGGAGACACGTTCGGTGATTTCCACATTGTACTCGTAGGATGAAGGGGTTTTCATGTCAGCTTCGAGCGAGCCGTCCATCATGACCGAAGTAAAGCCATGGCGGATTGCCGACATGCAGGTCTGTTCATTGTTGCCATGATCCTGATGCATGCAAACCGGAATGTCCGGATACATTTCTGAAAGTGCCTGAACCATGTGGCGCAACATGATGTCTCCGGCATAGGAACGCGCACCGCGCGAAGCCTGCATGATAACCGGTGCATCACACTTTTCTGCGGCCTTCATGATAGCCAGGCCCTGTTCCATATTATTGATATTAAACGCTGGTACGCCGTAACTGTTTTCAGCAGCGTGATCCAGCAGTTGACGCAAAGTGATAAGTGCCATTATGCGGCCTCCGTTTCAGATTGATTTTCAAGTGCGGCGACGCCTGGCAGTTCCCGGCCTTCAAGCCATTCAAGAAATGCGCCACCTGCGGTCGAAAGATAGGTAAAATCACCGGATGCTCCGGCGTCGTTCAATGCGGCTGCGGTGTCTCCACCTCCAGCCACAGTAATTAACTTGCCCTTTTGGGTGAGGTCGGCTGCAGCCCTGGCAACCGCAAAGGTACCATGGCCAAAGGGCTCGATTTCAAACGCACCAAGCGGACCATTCCACAAAAGGGTTTTGCACGCGGATAAAGCGGCAATAATTGTCGCTTCAGATTGCGGCCCCACATCAAGCGCCATCGCATCAGCAGGAATTGCATCAATCGCAACCACTTCGTTTTCAGCATTGGCTGCAAACTCTTTTGCAACCACCACATCGACGGGCAGGATCAATTCGCACCCGCTGGCTTTTGCTGCGTCCATGATGCCATTAGCGGTATCGAGCGCATCCATTTCGCAAAGCGACTTGCCAACATCATGGCCAAGCGCGGCCAAAAAGGTATTGGCCATGCCACCACCAATGATCAGTTTGTCCATCTTTGGAACTAAAAATTCCAGAACACCAATTTTGGATGAAACCTTGGCTCCACCGACCAGAGCGGCCACCGGTTTTTCCGGGGTTGTCAATGCAGAAGAAAGCGCATTGATTTCGGCCATCAGGGATGGGCCGGCATAAGATGGCAGCTTTTTGGTAATTGCATGGGTCGACGCATGCGCCCGATGCGCCGTTGAAAACGCATCATTCACATAAATATCGGCAAGAACCGAAAGTTTGGTTGCAAATGTATCATCATTGGCTGTTTCGCCCTTGTGGAAACGCAGGTTTTCCAACAGGACCACATCGCCATCGGCCATGCCATGGACAGCAGCCTCGGCAGATTGCCCAACACAGTCATTGGTAAATTTCACCGATACACCAAGTTTCTCTGATAATTCCAGTGCTACCGGAGCCAGTGAAAAAGTCGGGTTGGCATCACCGTCCGGGCGACCAAGATGAGACATGATCACCACGCGCGCGCCACGCGCCATCAGTCCCCTGGCAGTTGGCAGGAACCGATCAATACGAGTTGAATCTGTTATCACGCCACCCGAGAGCGGTACGTTAAGGTCGGCGCGGACAAGTACCAGCTTGCCCGTTACATCAACATTTTCGATCGACTGGATGCTCATATCAACTTGCCCATTGCAATTGCTGTGTCAGACATGCGGCTGGAGAAGCCCCATTCATTGTCGTACCAGGAAAGAATGCGCACCATGCCGCCCGCCATGACCTTGGTCTGGTCGAGGGCAAAGATGGATGAATGGCTGTCATGGTTGAAGTCCATCGAGACATTCGGCACCGTGGTATAACCAAGCACACCCTTGAGCGGTCCGTCAGCTGCCGCAACAATCGCATTGTTGATTTCTTCAACCGTTGTATCCCGCGATGGCATGAATTTCAGATCCACAACCGATACATTCGGGGTTGGCACACGGATGGAAGAACCATCAAGCTTGCCATTGAGATCAGGCAAGACAAGCCCCACCGCCTTGGCCGCACCGGTCGAGGTCGGGATCATCGACATTGCCGCCGCACGACCGCGATAAAGATCCTTGTGCATGGTATCCAGGGTTGGCTGATCACCGGTATAGGAGTGAATGGTGGTCA
>JALTNS010000357.1:0-7304 GCA_027000565.1 Rhizobiaceae bacterium
CCAGCCGCATCTTTTGCAGCACCAGAAAATGCATTGGCTTCCGATGGTGACAATGCGGATGCACTGGCATCAGATACCGGGCTGTCGGCTTCGCTGCCACCGGTTACCAACGCATTGGACGCGAATGTTTCTACATTGGTATTGGCTGCCAGACGGAACTTGCCTGACACAGCAGCCACCTTTGCGCCAAGAATGGCCTGGGTGAGACTATCTTCAACCGAAAGCGCAAGGGCAATACCTTGTGTATTACCATTGGTAACGGCATTAGCATCAATCTCAAGCGACTTGTTGGCATCCGCCACAATATTTAACCTGCCCTTGGCTTGCAGCACCTCATAACTGGTTGCCGCGCCGGGCAGGTTTCTGAAATTATAGGGAATTCCGTTGACGATAACCTTTGTGCGCGAACGTCGGAAAGAGGCTGCTATCGCAAGGTTGACCGGCGACGTATTGTCGGTGTTTGGATCGACCACATTGGATGTGGCTGTCAATTTTGTCAGTTCATTGGTTTCAGCGCGAACATCTATATCGCCTTCGGCTGTAATCTGTGTATCCTGAATGAGTGTATTGGCAACCGTATTTGTACCAAATATCGCGACCGAAAGGGTTTTGTTTTCCGGAGATACATCAACCACCGTGGTTGATTTGCTTTCGACGATAACATTGCCGCCGGATTCAATTTGACTGTCCAAAATATCAACGGTAGCCCGCGCCTGAAGGTATCCGGGCAGGTTTTCGAGATCAATGTTTTCAACAACAGCCTGTAATTTATCACCGATGGCTGCGGCGCTGTCACGAATAAGGTCGGCGCCAATTCCGCCAAGCGCACTGTTAAGCTGGCCGGCATAGGCATTGACCGCATCATCGGCCCGCACAAGATTGTCTTTCAGCACATCGGCGCGGATGGTAATATCACCACCCTTCAAAAAAGCCTGGTTAAGGGTGATCGATGTGGACCCGATTGGCAATGCATTTTGAGCATCGTCAACCGTATCGTCGCGGCGGGCATTGAGGAAGATTGAACCACTGGTGAAACCCTGATCGGCAAAAGTCAGCAAACTCGCGCCCGTTTCAATTTCAATATTTGGGGCTTCTAGTTCAAGGTTGCCTGAATTGCCAAAAGATTTAGAGACAAGCTGATCGCCCAATCCGCCAGTAGATCGTGTGGAAATTATCACGCCACTTAAAACCGTGATGCGTTCATCAGCCTGGAGGTGCACGTCGGCACCATTACTCAGAATATCGGTCGTTACATTCAAAACCAGGGGATCGACATATATCGACCCGCTCTCGCCAAGAGTTGAATAGGCTTTCAGCTCTCCACCCAGTTCAACGAGTTCAACGCCACTGAAGTTGACCGAGCCACCCTTGCCGGTTCCATCAACTTTGGCTGAGACTACAGCTCCGCTGGATAGCCTTGCTGACCCCTTGGCAAAGACAAAAATGACACCGCCTTTGCCATCCCCCTCGCCTTCCGCCAGCACCATACCGCCAGCGGCAATATTGGTATCAGCGGCGGACCTGATTGAAATTTCGCCTCCACGATTGCCATTGTTTGCGCGGACCACGCCTCCGCGCTTGATATTGACATTCTTCCCGGATTGGATCGTTATTTTTGCACCACCAACCGCACCCCGCATTATGGACGAGCGGTCACCGGCGCTAACGGTGCCGGAAATATCAATATTACCGCCAGCGCGCAGTCGCACATATTGCGACGCGGTTATTCTGCCCTGGACCTCAATCGAGGCATTTGACTGCGGCGATGTTCCATTGATCAAGGAGTTAACCAGACCGCCATTAACCTTGCCATTGGCACCAACAATATCACGAGCGAATTTCGAAGTCGGAGTGGAAATCGAAACACTGCCGCCTCGAAAAGACCCACCAGGTCCAATCACTACGCCTGATGGATTGGCAAAATAGACATTACCACCTACCCGGCCGTTTTTCATGCCCCGTACAGCGCCATTGATAACACTGCGACCGCCACGAACTATATTAACCGTTCCGGCGGTGCCACCCGGTGCGTATAGATTTACCCGCTGACCACCACGAACATTGAAACGGTTGAACGTGTTAATGCCATAACCATTGCTCCGGGTGCCTGTTCTAATGTCTATTTTGTTGCCGTTGGCAGAAATTGTGGTGCGGGTCCGGCCATCAATAGAAATGCCATTGGATCCCGCGCTCGCACCGATAACCTGCATCAACCCGAAATAGACGACCAGCAACCAGCGCCAGAAAGCACCAATCAGATATGATGTACGGTACATCTTCTTCGAAGCCATAAGCTACCTTTGTCAATTGAACCGGTGCGGTTCAGCGGTATTGAATCATAACGATTTTCTTGACCTGTAATAGCCAATAGGAATCACAAAGTATTTTGCCCACTGCGTCACTTACCTTCGCAGAACATCATGCTAATTCCCATACACCATATGGTGCAAATTGGTTCTGCTCAGAAAAAACCCCGGATTATAGCTAATTCGCAATTCAGCACCGCGACAAGAGCAACCCGATACATGTGCGCTGTCCACGCGGAGCCGGCATAAATTGGCAAATTATATTGGGCGCAATAAAACTGGCGAATTCATCCTGCGATGAAACAATCCAGTTCCACTTTTATGAACGAAACGGGGTAGACCCCGCATCAGGTTGGCAGGGAATGCTTGGTGGCGATAATTGATCACCCCTGGGAACAGGACCGAGGGATAATTTGAAATCTTCGTGAAATGGAATCCACACTGACGGACAATAGGCAACCTGAGCTATCTCTTGGCCATCGATGACGTTGTAATCGTCAGGATCACTATTTCTTTTTTTGCAACGATGCCTTCAGTGCATTCAGCCCTTCAGCAAGTCCATCCAGTTTAATTTTGAATACCACCGGTTTTTGCAACAGCGTTGGTCGATACCCCACGACTGCCGATTTTTGTTTTTCCAGTGCTTCGGCCTGGTCTGGCTTAATTGTCAGCAATGCTTCGCAGACCTGAGTTGAACAAGATTGCCAGACAAAGGAATAGCGTTCTTTCTGGCCATCGGCCTTCATGGCAAAGCCGGATGGGAAATGCACCCCGATCGGCACCCTTGCCGCCATATAGGATTGCTCCAGTTTAGCATCCCAAAATGCCAGCATTTCAGCAAGGAAACGATTGTCCTTGCTGCGTACAAGCTGCTGGGAAAGCACGCATGTGGTTTCATTAACAGCCAATGCTTCACATTTAATTGTCCATCCACCGAACCGGGAGCCGTTAACCAACCTATTTTTAGCCGGTTCTGTTTTTGTAACTGCAGTGGATTCTTTTTTCTCCGATTTTTTGTTGTCTGCATTGGGATAGGCATTGGTCGAGAATGCCATTCCCGTTAATACGACAGCCGCAGCCAGTGCTGAATTGGTAATTTTTATCATTGATTTACTCCCTTACAATCAAACTTGAGTTCTTGTGGTTTTTCACCTGTCAAAATGACTTTGTTAAACTGAACTTAAAGGCGTATTGTCCTTTGGCCGTCACACCATTGGCATCCAGCAATGGTTTGGCAATATAGGCACTGGCCTGAATGGACTTGCCAAAATCAACAGTAACCCCGACACCGGTCGAGGCAATAGCGTCCTGCGCAATGTGCCCTGCCGGGGTGTAATCAAATGCACGCCCGACATCGCCAAAAATATAAGGATAGAGTGCAGCGCCAAGCTGCTGCGGCGACGGTGCGGTTTTCGACAAAACCAATGGAGTTATACGCTCCAGCTGACTGCGTGCATAAATGCCACTATCACCCTTCGAACCGGAATCCAGATATCCTCGAACGGCTGTTTGGGAGGCAATAGTTTGACCATACAGAGCTGGAGAACGACCGGTCAACGTGGCTTGCCAACCCGCCTGGACTGAAACGGCATAACTGCGATTCAATCGCAAATAGGCCTCTGTATTACCAAAAAGCGCCACATGTTCTATGTCGGATTCCAGCGTTATTCCGTCTGACCAACTGGCGTAACGAACCGACTGCGATGCACTGAATGTAAGGTTGCCCTTGCTCCAGTAACCGGAAAGCCCGGCGCTGACAATATATCCCCGTTGATCGACGAATTGAGTCCCGACAATTTCACCGGTTTCCCGAAAGATTGCCCCGCTCATCTGCACAAACAGCCGTTTATCGATTTTTAGTAACAAGGGAATTTGCAACGTCAGTTCACCCTGACGTGTGGCACTTGTCACCTCTGGCGCAGTCAGGGTTTTTGAATAGCCGGCAGAGCCTGACAACGATAATCGCGTGCCACCCGGAGTGATAATCGACGAATAGTTACCATAAGTTGACCACGACGATTCAGACAATGTGCCGCCAATTTCAATCGGATCATTGCGACCGGTAAGGCTGCGGTTGACCAATGAAAAACTGGCCTGGTGTTCCCCGGTATTTTTCTTGCCGTAATTGTCCGTGCTTATAAATCCGCCAATCAGACCAGGTTCCTGAATTTTGATGTTCAGATTCGTGGTACCGCGCTTTTGCCCTGGCTGAAAATCTGCCTCAGCCAGCAACCCGTCGGTCAATGCGATCTTGACCAGTCGCTCATTGATGATACGGGTATCTGCCAAATCGCCGGTTTCAAGTCCCAACCTCCAGGCCAAATATTTTGCCGTGGCGTTTTTTGATTGAAAGTTGATGCTGCCAATTCGCGCTTCAAACAGTTCCACATTCACCAAACCGGCGGATATATTGACGTTTTGCAAAATGGCCTGCGCAAGACCGATATTCTTCTCCGCGTAAAGTTTGTCGACCGCCGATGTTATGACCCCCAAAGACGACAATTTCAGTCTGGTGCCTACAAATCCATCCGAGATTTGATGCAAATCATCGGCATCAAGATAACCGCTTGGAGTAAATTCAACCTGTTTAATGCGAATGCTGGTTGGCCGCCGTTTGCGAACAATCTTTTCAGGTTTTTGTTTTGATACAACCTGACGTTTTGTTGTTCCTCCCGCTGGGGGAGCATTTACACCGGATTCTGTCGCTTCGGCTTCTTCCGCCGCTTTCAAAGCATCATCACTTGGCGTTCCAAGAGAACCCTGCGGTCGTTCTGTTTCGGCAGGCTTGGGCAGTTTTTCAGAAACATTAGTTTGCGCATAAGCGGACTGCTCCGATTGCACGGCAAATGCAATTAATACTGAACTGGCAAATATTAAAACAAATCGCAAATTTTTGCACCTACGCAGAAAATCATCAATATTAGTTACAACAACAGTATTGGCAGTTGACACTCAAATTACACATTCTTGTCATCCCATTGTTAAATTGGTCACTTTTTTACAAGATTGGAATCAAACACTGTGATTTGTTAGACATTCCCCTAGGTTATTGCTATAATCCATATGGGGTACTGCTATTAAAGAATCCCAATATGAGCATATACGACAAAGTTAACCAAACCTTATCGCGCAGTGAAATCCTCGAGCACATTTATCGGATTGCCACCGAGCCGGACAAGTACGATCAGTTCATGGACGCATTGTCCATGCTCGCACTCGAAGCTATCGAAAACCTCGGTGACGTTGAATCCAGTGAAGAAGTCAATGCACTTTTAAAATTAGACCCTGAGCTTGAACGGCATTTTGACCAGTGTTTCGAGATACTGGAACGTATCGGTCGACCGCCAATCGCTACCGAGGTATTGGTCGACGACCTCTCCGTCTCTCTCGATGCGGTTTTTTGTATTAACAAGAAGGCAATTGTAACCAAGTCCAGTCGATTGGCTGTTGAAAAATTTGACGCGTCTGTTGGTTCACATTTGCGTGTACTGCGAATTAATTCGGATGGCAAAAATGCACTGGAAAAACTTCTTCCTGATATTCACAAGATGAAGCCGGGTCATTTGGCAGCGGTAATTTCCAGTAACCTGTCTGATCAGGAAATTCAGTCCATCTCTGATTTTGAACACAACGAATTTCAAACTGTTGAGGTTTTGCACGATGCAAACGGTGCCAGCGAACTGATTGTCCGGTTGATTAATTTTCGCTGGTCCAGCGAAATTGCCGATGCATTGGTCCTCGGCTTCAATCTTAGCCAGGTGGAAATCGAAATCATACGGGATCTCGCTTCCGGCAGTTCACTTAATCAAATTTCGGTTGATCGCAATCGCTCGTTGCACACGGTACGCACCCAGTACAAAACAGCGCAAAGAAAAATCGGGGTAAACTCGCAAAACGACATTATCCGCCTGCTGCATGGTCTGGGTCCGTCTGTTACCAGCCAGATACAATTCGCCAAGCAATTATACCGACCTGGCAAAAGCTTTGTTCACTCCCTGTCATGCGGACGACAGATACCTGTTCATGTTTATGGACCTGATTGTGGAAATCCTGTGCTGTTTGTCCATGGCATGCTGGATGGAATATCCCTGCCGGATTCCGCACGAGATGTTTTTGAAAGACAAAATATCCGCCTCATTTGCCCAACCAGGCCCAATTTCAATTTGGCCAGCCCCCGCGATGGCTATAGGGACGCGCCGGAGTCTTTTTGCGACGATATGCGACAATTGCTGGATAGCATGAAGCTGCACCGCGTATGCCTTGTCGGCCATATGGCCGGTTCGGTCTATACCAGTTGCATGGCCGCCCTGATGCCGGAGCGCATCACCGGCGTAGTTCAGGTTTCGGGTGGTGTTCCAATTCGCAGTCGAAAACAAATCAGCGAGATGTCAGAACGCCAGCAGGTCATTGCATATCTGGCGCGTTATACCCCGCGGCTGTTACCGTTAGCGGTGCGTGCTGGTATCAGCCTGCTTGACGCCGGGGGGCACCGTAAATTTGCCGAGGCCCTGTTTAAAGAAAGCCCCGCCGATCTTGCGGTTATCAATGACCCTGAAAAATTTTCTATAGTGGTCGACGGATATAATTTTGCCACCCGGTCGGGAGTAAAGGCGTTTCAGGTGGATTCCTATCATGTGACCAGAGACTGGACCGAGTATTCGGTTTTAATGGAAGAAAATAACATACCGGTCAGACAGGTTCACGGTAATGGCGACCGGGTGGTGGTTATTAATTCGGTACGCGAGCATGCCAGCCGATATTCCAATGTTGAACTGATTGAACTTGGGGATCAAGGTCAGTTGCTGTTATACACCAATGACGGCCAAATGCAGGTGTTCAAAGAACTAAACAAGCTGATAGAAATGGATCAGGAAAACTCTGTTATCGGCACTTCCACCGTTTCAAAATGACACTTGAGCCTGCACCAGCAGGGCAACAACTTTGCTTACCCCCTGTTGTCACGCTGAAAAATCCAGTCATGCTCCGGGTGATTTTGGA
>JALTNS010000357.1:7314-10841 GCA_027000565.1 Rhizobiaceae bacterium
GCCATGACATTGAGGTAATACATCTCGTAACCGTAAGGCACACCACACGGGTGATGCCCTTTGGGGACCAGCACCACGTCGCCATCGCTCACAGCCATGGTTTCATCCATTTCGCCGTCTTCGGTAAACACCCTTTGAAAACCAAATCCCTGGGCCGGGTTAAGTCGATGGTAATAGGTCTCTTCCAGATAGGTCATGTTGGGAAAATCATCCTCATCATGGCGGTGGGGCGGATAGGATGACCAGTTGCCCTGTGGGGTAAAAACTTCGGTGACCAGCAGACTGTCTGCCACATCGCGGTTTTCCATCGCGATGTTGTGAATATAGCGGGTATTGGCACCTTTGCCACGCTGTTCCAGCTCTATGCCTTGCGGCCCTATGATTGCGGCTTCATGGCCGTTCTTCCCCGGTGCTTCGCAAACTGCCAATGTGAGTGTGGTGGTTGCTTTAGCCGACCAACCCGAGCCGTTTGGCACATAAAGACAATGGGGTGGAACACGTTCAAATACACTCATTCGCCCGCCGATCTCACCAAACTCCCGGTCATCAACTTTCAATTCAGCCTTGCCTTCGACCAGTACCAAAATGACCTCGCGATCATCGGTAGATTCATTGACTACATCGCCCGCTTCAAGCCGGTACAGTTTAAACCCGACATATTTCCAGTCCGCATCTGTTGGATTAATATTGTGGACCAGGCCTTTGATTCCATTTGGTTTACGAAGCAGGTGTGCCATTGATCTAATCCTTGTCCAACCCAGTAATACGCGCCATATTCTTCAGTGCTTTTAATCCCATTGATTGGTAATGTACCGGATTTCGAATTGCCGGGTCCTGTTCAGCTTCGATCACCAGCCAACCCTGATAGTTGTGGTTTGCGGCAATATTCAGCACCGCCTCAAAATTGACGGCCCCTTCCCTGTCGCCAGGCACTGTAAACAGGCCACGTCGCACACCTTCGAGAAATGACAAACCATTTGAGTAAACTTGTGAACGAACAATTTGGCGTACATTCTTACAATGGATATGAGCGACCCTGTTCATGTGTTTTTCTGCAAGTTCTGCCGGATCAATTCCAACCGCCCAAGCGTGTCCGGTATCAAGCAGTAAACCGGTATGCTGACCGGTGTTTTCCATCAGCGCATCAATTTCTTCAAGGGTTTCTACAATGGTGCCCAGGTGATGGTGGTACACCAGCCTGATGCCATGTTGGCTGCAATGTTCAGCGACCACTTCCACTTTTTTACCAAAATTCAACCACTGACTTTCTGCCAGAACCGGACTTTGGGAAAGCGCGATTTCATCAACACCATGAATGGCATTGGAAGTCTCGCAGACAATGCAAACCTTGCAATCAAATGCCTTCAACAGCTTCAGATGCGGATCAATGGCCCGTAACTCGTCTTCAATAGAACTGGTCAAAAGATTGAGCGAATGCCAGCCGGAAATAAATTGCAACCCATGAGTTGCAAGTTTGGTTTTCAATTCAAGCGGATTATTGGGAAACTTATGGCCTTTTTCGATGCCGTCAAATCCAATTTCTCCAGCTTCCCGCAGGCATTGTTCCAGCGATATATCCGCACCAAGGGATTGGTCATCATCATTTGACCAGGCAATCGGGTTTGTACCGTAGAGAACCATCAAGGTTTATCCGTCAGTCCGCTTTACGTTGATGTTTTTGCTGAACAATGTAATCCGCGTGAGCATTCATCACCTGTTTGCGGTCGGAAATCTCCGGCACGGCCACGTCCCACCATGCCCCCCCTTCTTGAGTTGCAATCATCGGATCCGTATCAATAATTATGGCATAGGAACGCTCTGCAGCCCGCGCCCGCGCCATAGCCTGTTCCAGTTCGGCAATTGATCCGGCTTTTTCGGCCGTTGCACCCATGGATGCTGCATGATTGACAAAATCAATATTGCTTGGTTCCACATGGCGGGCCGTGTCCAGTAAATTGTTGAAACTCGCACCACCTGTTGCGAGCTGTAACCGGTTAATGCAGGCAAAACCCCGGTTATCCAGAATTATCAGTATGATCTTGTGGCCGAGCATGATCGACGTGGCCAATTCGGAATTTGCCATCATGTATGATCCATCGCCAACCATAACCACAATTTCACGATCCGGATGGGCCATTTTTACACCCATCCCACCGGCAATTTCATACCCCATACAGGAATAACCGTATTCCACGTGGTATGAATTGGGTTTGAAAGCCTTCCACAATTTGTGAAGCTCCCCTGGCAGACCGCCGGCGGCACAAACGATGATTGCATCATCATCGAGATTGCGTTGAACAGCGCCAATCACCTGTGCATCACTGGGCAGGCAATTGTTTTCCGGGGCAGCGGTGGCACTCTCTACGGCTTTGATCCAGTTTTCCTTCAGCCCGTTATCGGGAAATTTGGCCACATGGTTTCCCAGTCCGTCGCTCAGCGCTTCAATCGCAACACGGGCATCTGCCACCAACGGCAACGCGCGGTGTTTATTGGCATCATCGGCATTGATGTTGATTGCCAGCAACTTGCGTTCGGGGTTCTTGAACAGCGCCCACGAGCCGGTTGTGAAATCCTGCAGTCGTGTTCCGATGCATATAATCAGGTCTGCATCCTCGGCAATTTTGTTTGCAGCGGTTGAACCGGTAACACCAACAGAACCAAAATTGAGCGGATGATCAAAGGCCAGCGCAGATTTACCGGCCTGAGTTTCGCACACCGGAATTTGATGGCGTTCGGCAAATTCTCGCAGCCGGGTTGTAGCAGAAGAATAATGAATGCCTCCGCCTGCGATAATCAGCGGCTTTTTTGCCCCCCTGACAGCTTCAATCGCCCCGGCCAGTTCTTTGTTGTCCGGTTGTGGGCGGCGTATTGACCAGACTTTCGATTCAAAAAAGCTCTCCGGCCAGTCGATTGCTTCTGCCTGCACATCCTGGCAAAAAGCCAATGTTACCGGGCCGCACTCTGTTGGGTCGGTCATTGTTGCAAAAGCCCTTGGAAGCGCCGTCAATAATTGCTCTGCCCGGCTAATTCGGTCAAAATACCGGCTAACCGGACGCAGGCAGTCATTGGCTGACAGTGTACCATCAGCAAAATTTTCAACTTGCTGCAACACCGGGTCTGGCGCGCGACTGGCAAACACATCTCCGGGCAACAGCAACAGGGGCAATCGGTTTACGTGAGCCAGTGCCGCTGCGGTTACCAGATTTGTTGCCCCCGGCCCGATTGATGTGGTGACTGCCATTGCCCGTTTGCGGTTAAGCGCCTTGGCATAGGCAATCGCTGCATGGGCCATTGATTGCTCGTTGTGACCGCGCCAGGTGGGAAAATTGTCCCCTGCGTCATAAAGCGCCTCTCCCAGACCGGCGACATTGCCGTGGCCAAAAATCGCCCAGCATCCGGCCAAAAAGGTCGTGCGGTTTTCGTTAAACTGAGCGCCAAGATAGCGCACCATCGCCTGTGCCGCGGTTAGTCGAATGGTTTTCATTCGCCGTTGTTCCCAAAGTTGCGTGCCTTGTCCCATAGTTGAC
>JALTNS010000357.1:10851-12322 GCA_027000565.1 Rhizobiaceae bacterium
ATCATCGGTAATTTGCCCAACAAACCATGCTTTGGCGACATCAGAAAATATGGTCCGGCCAACGGCGAACCCCCTGACCAGATCAAATTTGGCCGCACAGGTAAAACTTGTGGCCAGTTCTGATTGCGGTGCATCCAGTCCAAGCACTACAATTCCGCGGCAATGGGGATCATTCTGCGAAATAACTGAACAGGTTTGCTGCCATGCCGTATTATTTTTCAAGGGTTCGAGCTTCCACCAATCCGGAAAAATACCGATATCGTAAAACCGCTGGATTATTATAGCCGTGGTATCATCGTCACATTTGGCAATTTTTGAAGGAATGATCTCCAGTAAAATTTCTAGCCTGTTGCGACGGACAGCGGCAAACAATTTCGCAATTGTAGCTTCCTGCTCTAATCTCATTTTTTCATCATCATCAGGATGATAAAAACAAAGGGCCTTTACCACATGACCCTGTGGCCATTCAGCCAAACCGCCTACATCCGGCCCCAGTGACGGGTCAATTTTCAACGGTCGGGATCCCGGCACTTCTACCGGACGCCCAAGCCACAGATTGAGGCCTGCTGCTGCAAACAATGCCTGTTGCCCGAACTGGCTGTCGCATAAAATCCCATATCCATCGCCTTCCCCTGCCACCCGGTTTGCAGCCCTCAAACAAAGCAATTTGAATGTGCTGATACGCCCGTGGTCCGCGCCAGCCGTATCGGCCATTTTTTCCAGTTGACTTCGGTGATCAAAGGCAAATACTCGCAGTTCTGGCCAGTCTTTCATGCGGTTCGTTGACCAGTGCAATTGCTCAAGTTTGATGTCCTTTCTAAGGGCCCGTTCAGTCGAGCCATTCTCAAGAAAATATTGCAATTCAACCCAGCTTGGATAGGCCGGCGCACAGCCATGGCGAGAAACAGCAAAGGCACCACAAGCATTGGCGTAGGTCAGGCTGGTTTGCCAGTCTTCGCCATCAAGCCAACCTTTCAGCAAGCCGGAAATGAAGCCATCGCCTGCCCCCAGAACATTGAATACTTCGATCGGGAAGCCCGGGCCTGATATTCCTTCATCGAGAGTATCGGGAATTTCACCCACATATGCAGAAGCTCCCATCGGGCCGCGTTTGCAGACGAGTGTGGCATTGGTAATTGCTCGAACATTCCTGAGTGCCTGAATAGTATCACTTGTGCCACCGGCAATGTGGAACTCTTCTTCAGTACCGACCACAAGATCAAACAAACCGAGGGTCGATTGCAGTTTTTGTGTAACCGCTTGTGATTCAATGAAGCGGTTTTCACCATCACCGTGGCCCGACAAACCCCACAAATTTGGCCGGTAATCGATATCGAGTGCGGTTTTTGCCCCGTTTTTACGGGCAAGGTTAAGTGCCTTGAGTACCGCCATTTCGGTTTTGGGATTTGAAAGATGTGTGCCGGTAGCCGTGATGCAACGGGCTTCTGCGATAAATTCCGGATCGATATCC
>JALTNS010000358.1 GCA_027000565.1 Rhizobiaceae bacterium
AATCGATCACCAGAATATCGCAAGCCCCGGAACGCACCAGGGTATCGGTAATTTCAAGCCCCTGCTCGCCGGTATCCGGTTGAGAAATCAACAGGTTTTCAAGATCGACACCAAGCTTGCGCGCATAAACCGGATCGAGCGCATGTTCCGCATCAACAAAGGCACAAATACCACCTTTTTTCTGTGCTTCGGCAACCACATGCAGCGCCATCGTGGTTTTGCCCGATGATTCCGGACCATAAATCTCGATAATACGCCCACGTGGCAACCCACCAATTCCAAGAGCAATGTCCAGCCCCAGACAGCCGGTTGGAATGGATTCAACTTCGACAACCTTGTCGTTGGCCCCAAGCCGCATGATTGAGCCCTTGCCAAAGGCTCTTTCAATTTGTGAAAGCGCCGCATCAAGCGCCTTGGATTTGTCCACGGAATTGTCCTTAACCAGTTTCAAAGCAGATTGTGCCATACTTAACTCCTTATTTCACGGGCGGCTTACCCTTGCAATCAAGAATATTTGTACATGGTATGTTCTCATTTGTAAATACCATTAAGTTATTGATATATAGGCGCGTTACAAAATAAGTTCTCACAATGTTCCCATTTTTTCTGCCCGCACGTATCCCCTTGAAAAATTTATAAACTGTAATGCCAGCCAGAATCGGGTGCTATATTCCGCCTAGAGCGGCTCACCGTTTGATTGAACACCCTCGTTCATTTCGCTCACTCCCATTCGTGCTGCGCACGGCCTCCGCGGGGGCGGCGCACAGGCGCCGGGCCGGTTCCGCCCGCAAATTGATTTTGGCAATTTGGGAAACAATCTCCAATCACCGCCAGTCTGTTTCCGTATAAACTTGAAACAGTCTAATAGGGCATTCCAACCCGGCTCCCATAGGAATCGTTGAACTCCAGCCATTCCGGGTTTTCGAGATACCATTTGAGGGTTTTTTCGACAGCTGTTGCCAGAGTATCACTAGGCGCCCAACCAAGTTCCTTGCGCGCCCGGGTCGAATCAATTGCATAGCGGAAGTCGTGCCCCGGACGATCATCAATAAACGTCACCTGTTCGCGGTAAGGTGTTCCATCATTTCTGGGCTTTAGGGCATCCAGATGTTCGCAAATCATATCAACCAGTTCGATGTTGGAACATTCACTGATACCACCAAAATTATATGAACGCCCGGGCTTTCCTTTTTCAAGCGCCAGCACCAGCCCCTCGACGTGATCATTGACATACAGCCAATCACGAACATTGGTTCCGTCACCAAAAATCTTGATTGCATCACCGGCCAGTGCTGTTCGAATAGAGGATGGCACCAGTTTTTCCGGATACTGAAACGGGCCAATATTATTGGAGCAATTCGTGTTGACCACCGGCAGCCCGAATGTGACATTCCATGCCCTGGCAAAGTGGTCCGATGCAGCTTTACTGGCGGCATAGGGCGAGTTGGGACGATAGGGGCTGTCTTCGGTAAAAGTACCCACAGCACCTAACTCGCCAAAAACCTCATCGGTGGACACATGAACAAAGCGAAACTTTTCTTTTTTCTCGTCATCCAGCTCTACCCAGTATTCATAGGCGGCCTCGAGAAGAACGGCAGTGCCAACCACATTAGTCTGCACGAACAACAATGGCCCTTCTATCGACCGGTCCACATGGGATTCTGCCGCCAGATGCATAATGGCATCGGGTTGAAACTCGTTGATTGCAGACGAAATAGCGCGACCACTGCAAATATCAGCACGCGCATAACGGTAATTTTCAGCACCAACCACACTGGACACACTTTTCAGGTTTCCGGCATAGGTCAGATTGTCGAGATTTAGAACATTGTGGCCATCATTGACAAGCCGCCTTACCACGGCAGATCCAATGAAACCCGCGCCCCCTGTTACGATAATTTTCATGAAAATTGTTCCTTCCAACAGACCGTTCCGGCTGTATTACAACAACTGAAAATTCTTATATATGCGCATGTCTATATATTCAACACCGGGCAGAATTTTTGGTGGCCTGCCTTGGTTCCGGCATGTTGAACCGGCATCAAAACCGTGCCAATAAAACCACTTCTTTATATCACACACCCGGCACAAATTTATGAGAGCGTCAAATTTTTCCAGGCTTGAAAAAAACGCACCCTGCCTGTGCATTGGTGCCGCTAATATTGATATTCGCTGCTTGCTTTCCAGCGCATCTGTCGATGGCACATCAAACCCGGCTTCAATTTCCCGAATGGTCGGCGGGGCTGCGCTCAACACCGCGCGGATGATTGCTTCCTGCGGTGGAAGGGCAATTTTTTCAGGCCTTTTGGGTGATGATGAAAGTGGACAAGATATTGCCAAGGCACTGGCGTTTTCAGGTGTTGAAGATGCCTTGATTTACCTGCCGGGGCATACAACCGGGCAATATATTTCAATGATTGAGCCGGACGGCACACTGATTATCGCCGCCAATGATATGTCAATCCATCGCGAAATGACCATTAAGCGTATTGAAAAAGATTGCATTCCAGCCATGCCCGATGAAACTCCTGTGCTGTTTTGTGATGCAAACATCCCTGCTGCGGCAATTGCGCACCTGATTGCCCGGCATTCCAATGCAATCAAATGCGCAACCACTGTTTCACCAGCCAAGGCCGGGCGGTTGAAACAGGTTTGTCCAAATCTGGACGTGCTCTTTACCAATGTGGTTGAAGCCTGTTCCCTGCTGGAAAGAACCGGCTACAATGCCGGTGAAGCGGCCAGCGAATTATCAAAAACTATTCCCTGTGGCATCGTAAGCAATGGAGAAAATCCGTTATGGCATTGGCAAGATGGCGAGGTTACGGCAATGGAGATTGAACCGGTGAAGTGTCTGGTCGATGTGACCGGTGCAGGAGATGCCCTTGCGGCGGGTACAATAGCTGCAATAGTTGAGGGCGCAGAATTTTCTGCCGCTGTTCGCAAAGGCGTGGATGCTGCGCAAAAGGTGCTAGGAGTGGCAGGCCCCTATGCCCGTTGATTCGTCCCCTATTGTTTGCAAGACAGGTCAAATATGCTGCCCATGATTATACACCCGGCCGTAAAACAGGCACTCGATCAAAAACGCGCCATAGTGGCGCTTGAATCGACCATCATCACCCATGGCATGCCCTGGCCACAAAATGTTGAAGTAGCCTGTGCAGTTGAAAAAGTGGTGAAAAATGCCGGCGGTGTTCCGGCAACAATTGCGGTCTTTGACGGAAATATTCATGTTGGATTGAGCGACGAACAGCTTACCGGGCTTGCCCAGGCCAAAAA
>JALTNS010000359.1 GCA_027000565.1 Rhizobiaceae bacterium
CAATGCTCAATGGCTGGTACAAGGGCCAGCGCACCGGCTCCGGCACGATTAAGTGGCATGCCAAAAAAGAACTATCCGCGGGCAATATCGGTTATGAGGAATATACCGATATTGTTGCATCTTCCGCGCCATCACCGGGTTATTGCAACACCATGGGCACCGCCACCACGATGAATTCACTGGCCGAGGCGCTTGGCATGAGCCTGCCCGGTAATGCGGCAATTCCAGCGGTGCACAAGGAACGCGCAGCCATTTCCTATCTTACCGGCAAGCGCATTGTTGAAATGGTTTGGGAGGACATGAAACCTTCCGACATAATGACCCGTGCCGCATTTGAAAATGCCATCGTTGCCAATTCAGCCATTGGTGGTTCGACCAATGCACCGATCCATTTGAAAGCCATTGCCAGCCATCTCGGCGTGCCATTGAGCAATGATGACTGGGAGACCCTTGGCTACGACATTCCGCTGTTGCTGGATTTGCAACCGGCCGGGCGTTTTCTTGGTGAGGACTACCACCATGCGGGCGGCCTGCCCTCGGTGATTGCCGAATTGCTGCAAGCGGGGAAAATGCCCCATCCCGATGCGATGACAGTCAATGGCAAAACAATTGGTGAAAACTGTTCGGGCCGGGAATCTCTCGACCGGGAAGTAATCCGCCCGTTTGATCAGCCGATGTTGGAAAAGTCCGGTTTTTTGAATCTCAAAGGCAATCTGTTTGATACCGCGATAATGAAAACTAGTGTGATTTCGGATGAATTCCGCAAACGTTATTTATCCAAACCGGGCGATGAAAATGCCTTTGAGGGCCGCGCTGTGGTTTTTGATGGTCGTGAGGATTACCATGCGCGGATCAACGACCCCTCATTGAACATTGATGAATTTACCCTGTTGGTGATCCGCGGGGCAGGACCAATCGGCTATCCGGGCGGAGCCGAAGTGGTCAATATGCAACCACCTGATGCGCTGATCAAACGCGGCATCACCGATCTTCCCTGTATTGGTGATGGGCGCCAATCGGGAACATCTGGATCACCATCCATTCTCAATGCCGCGCCGGAAGCAGCCATTGGCGGCGGGCTGGCGCTAGTGGAAACCGGGGATATTTTGCGGATTGATCTTAACGAAAGAACCGCAAATATACTGATTTCAGAAGAGGAGCTCGAAAAGCGTAAAATTCTCGTTGCTGAAAAAATTAAATCCGGTGGTCTTGATTATGTACCGGATCATCAGACCCCGTGGCAGGAAATTCAGCGTGGTATCGTCGACCAGTTCGACGAAGGCATGGTTTTAAAACCGGCCACCAAATATCGAAACGTCACTACTATTATCCCACGCGATAATCATTGAGATGACCGAAAAATTCAAAACCATTGGAAACCCCTGCACATTGGGCGAAGGTCCGTTGTGGCATCCGCTGCGACAGCGGCTGTACTGGTTTGATATCCCCGCCGGCAGGCTCCACTCAAGCAATGCCGAAGGCGGTCAGCCGCGGTCCTGGCTTTTTGGTGAACCGGCATCGGCGGCTGGATGGATCGACAAAAATACTCTTTTGGTGGCAACCGCCAGCGGATTACAGAAATTCGATATAAATTCGGGAACCTGGGAAACCATTCAACCGCTGGAAGCGGACAATGATGTAACCCGCTCCAACGACGGGCGCACAGCACCGGATGGCTCTTTCTGGATCGGTACCATGGGCAAAAAAATGGAGCCGGACGCAGGTGCCTATTATCGTTATTCAAGGGGGCTGCTTGAAAAATTAATCCATTCTGTATCAATTCCCAATTCAACCTGTTTTTCGCCAGATCGCAAATGGGCTTATCTGTCCGACACCATGCAAAGAATAATCTGGCGCTGGCGGCTTGATGAAACCGGAGCGCCAATTGGCGACAAACAGATTCATATCGACTTGCGGAAAAAGAAGGCCAATCCGGATGGTTCTGTCTGTGATGCGGAAGGATTTCTGTGGAATGCTCAATGGGGTGGCTGGAAAATTGTCCGCTACGATCCCGACGGCCGCGAAGAACGGATAGTCGAATTACCAGTGCAACAACCAACCTGCCCGGCCTTTGGAGGACCTGACTTGAACCGGCTTTTCATCACCTCAGCCCGCGAGGGGCTGAGCGATGGTGAACTTGCCAAGCAGCCAGAAGCAGGTAAGGTCTTGATACTTGAGCTCAATGTTGCCGGAATGCCGGAATTTCAGGTGATTTATTAGTGCCAAAGCTGACCAGCACTAGTTTATGTATCTATGCTGCGAGAGATTAAGCAAAAAAGGCCGCCTCAGTTTGAGACGGCCTTGAATTTTTCAAGCCAGGTTTGGCCTGAACGGTTTGGAGCGTGACTTACATCATGCCGCCCATGCCGCCCATTCCACCCATGCCACCCATGTCAGGCATACCACCACCGCCACCGGCAGCTTCCTTGGTTGGGGCTTCGGAAACCATGGCCTCAGTTGTGACCAGCAGCCCACCGATTGATGCAGCGTCCTGCAAAGCAGAACGAACAACCTTCACCGGGTCGATAATACCCATGGCAATCATATCGCCAAACTCACCGGTCTGGGCGTTGTAACCAAAGTTTGCCTGTTTGCTGTCGCTGATTTTGCCAACAACGATTGAACCTTCATCACCAGCATTTTCTGCAATCTGGCGAATTGGTGCCTGCAAAGCACGGCGAACGATGTTGATACCGGCTTCCTGATCCGCATTATCACCAACGGTTTTGATCACTGAAGCTGCACGAAGCAGGGCTACACCACCGCCAACAACGATACCTTCTTCAACCGCAGCGCGGGTTGCATTCAATGCATCGTCGACGCGGTCTTTCTTTTCTTTCACTTCAACTTCGGTGGCACCACCGATGGAAATTACAGCAACACCGCCGGCAAGTTTGGCCAGCCGTTCCTGCAGTTTTTCCTTGTCATATTCAGATGAAGTTTCACCGATCTGCTGCTTAATCTGGCCAACCCGGGCTTCAACTTCTTTTTTCTTGCCGGCACCGTCAATAACAGTGGTTTCCTCTTTGGTGATGGAAACTTTCTTGGCCGTACCAAGCATGTCGAGAGTAACGGTTTCAAGTTTGATGCCAAGATCTTCAGAAATCACCTGACCACCGGTAAGAATGGCAATATCTTCCAGCATGGCTTTGCGACGATCGCCAAAGCCCGGAGCTTTAACTGCAGAAACCTTCAGGCCGCCGCGCAATTTGTTGACAACCAGAGTTGCCAGCGCTTCGCCTTCAATGTCTTCAGCAATGATCAGCAGAGGCTTGCCGGACTGTACAACAGCTTCAAGAATCGGCAACATGGCCTGCAGGCTGGTGAGTTTTTTCTCATGAAGCAGAATGTAGGGATCTTCCAGATCGCAAAGCATTTTGTCAGGGTTGGTAACAAAATATGGAGAAAGATAACCACGATCGAACTGCATGCCCTCGACCACATCAAGGGTGGATTCAAGAGACTTGGCTTCTTCAACAGTAATAACACCTTCATTACCAACGCGCTGCATGGCTTCAGCAATGCGGTTACCAATTTCTGATTCGCCATTCGCTGAAATTGTACCAACTTGGGCAACTTCTTCAGAAGTTTTGATCTTCTTGGCTTTTTTCTGCAGTTCCGCGACCACATCTGTAACAGCCATATCGATGCCGCGCTTGAGATCCATCGGGTTCATGCCGGCAGCAACGGCTTTCGCACCTTCACGTACAATCGACTGGGCCAGAATGGTCGCTGTTGTTGTACCATCACCGGCAATGTCGTTGGTCTTGGAAGCAACTTCGCGCACCATCTGTGCGCCCATATTTTCAAACTTGTCTTCCAGTTCGATTTCTTTGGCAACCGAAACACCGTCTTTGGTGATCCGCGGAGCGCCAAAAGATTTGTCCAACACCACATTGCGGCCTTTTGGACCAAGGGTTACGCGTACCGCGTTTGCGAGAATATCGATACCGCGCAGCATACGCTCGCGTGCATCGGTACCAAATTTGACTTCTTTTGCAGCCATTTTATTACTCCTTGAAGCGTCATGCGCTTCTGATTGTTAATACAAATATTGAGATTGGTGCGATTATTGGCTTAGCCAACAATGCCCATAATGTCGGATTCTTTCATGATCAGCAGATCTTCACCGCCGATTTTTACTTCGGTACCAGACCATTTGCCAAACAGAACGCGGTCGCCTGTTTTAACGTCAAGTGGCTGCAACTTGCCAGCTTCATCACGGGCACCGGTTCCAACAGAAACGACTTCGCCTTCCTGTGGTTTTTCCTGGGCATTTTCGGGGATGATAATACCGCCGGCGGTCTTGGTTTCGGATTCTACGCGGCGAACGACCACGCGGTCGTGCAGCGGACGAAATTTTACTTTGGACATGTTTTGTAATCCTGTGACAACAGCGAATTAATACGCTGGGCTGATGGAACTATTAGTATTAGCGCTCACACCTAGTGAGTGCCAGCGAGCATCAGATAAGGATGGATTCTTATTCTGTCAAGAAATTTGGAGCTAATCGGTGAAGAATTTACGCTGCAACAATTATCTGGATCCAGCTGATATTGCATTAACCATAAATGCCCAACTGCCCGTTTGCTCCACATCATCGCAGGATCTCTTCTTCAAAATAAACACCAAAACCGGGTTTGTGACCTTAAAATTCAAATCGATAAAATTTGAATGAATGGTTCAATCGAATATCAAGAGATCGCAATTATGTTGCTTCGATAAATACGGGCGTGTTGTGCCTGAATTAGTAACGGAGTCTGACATGCTTAAGAAATTCCTAAATGACAAGCGCGGTAATCTTGCGGTTACTTCTGCCATTGCCTTGGTACCGATGATGGCGGCCGTGTCGGCAGCTGTCGACTATTCCCAGATCAACCGTTATTCTTCCAAAATACAACAGGCTCTTGATGCTGCGGCACTTGCAACTGGTAAAAAACTGGGTACCGACCAATCTGGTACCGATCTTGCTGCATATGCTGAAAATTTCTTTTATGCCAATATTGGCAGAATAGAATCCAGCGCAGTTACCTTTTCTTACGATGATACCAACTTGCCCGATGGCGGTACCATGCTTTTAAAAGCCAGCTATAGCTACCCTATGTTGTTCGGCGGCTTTCTCGGATTGAATTCTTATGGTCTGAATCTCGAATCCCTTGTCAAATCGGGCAAAAAAACTTTGGAGATTGCGCTGGTACTGGATAATTCAGGCTCAATGCGCAACAGTCGGCTTGCATCGGCGAAAATTGCAGCCACCACGCTTGTCAACCAGGTTCACGCTTCAATGGCGGGCAACACCTTTTCTAACCCAATTAAGTTTTCTCTTGTACCTTTCGCGGGCCAGGTAAATGTTGGTGCCGACAATGCTGATGAACCCTGGATTGATTCCACCGGCGCCGCTCCACATCACAACGAAAACCTTGATTGGTCTGATTATCCCGGTGCTGTTAGCCAAGGCGATGGCAGATGGAAGGATGCCTATGGTAATTGGTTAACACGGTTTACCTTGTTTGATGATATGCAGGTCAGCTGGAAGGGTTGTGTTGAATCAAGGCCATATCCCTACATGGTTAATGATGCCGCCCCTGACGAAGACACGCCGGAAACCCTGTTTGTTCCTGTATTTGCTCCTGATGAACCTGACAATTACACAGGTGAAGAGGAAGACAACGACGATGGCGACGATGACGGCGACGACGACGATGACGATGACGATGACGATGATGACGACGACGGCGGCGACGACGATGACGGCGACGATGACGGCGACGATGACGATGACGACGATGACGACGACGACGACGACGACGACGACGATGACGATGGCGACGATGACGACGATGACGACGATGACGACGACGACGACGACGATGACGACGATGACGACGACGACGACGACGACGACGACGACGACGATGAAGAATCTGCAGAAATCGAGGAAGAAGATTACTACAACAACTATCTTGATGACTGGAATTCAGACAATGCACCGGATGGGAAAAATAAGTATGATGCGGACCATACTGGTACCGGAGCAAACCAGTTCAAGCGAACCAAATGGACTTGGAAATATTCCGACCAGGCTCCAGACACCAATGATGTGTTCAAGGGACCAAATGCTGGGTGTACAACAAATGCAATCACTCCACTGACCGCCAGTGCCAGTACAATAAACGATGCAATTGACGATATGGAAGCTGTTGGTTCGACCAATATTCCGTTGGCTGTATCCTGGGGTTGGCGTGCTCTGTCAAACGGCGCTCCATTCCAAGAAGGTCGACCTTCATCAGTAACAAGTAATCGGAAAATCATGGTCATTATGACCGACGGCAACAACACCTACTACCGGCCAAGCACACTTGAGGATGTATCTGATTATACCAAGAGCATTTATGGTGCTTATGGATATACCCGCACAACCACTTATAGTTCAAAAGGGCGGTTGTTTGAGTCATATGATGCGGAAAACAACCCGGATCACGATGAAGATACCTTCACCGCTGCCATGAATGAGCAGATGATTGAAACCTGCACGAACGCAAAAGCGGATGGTATCAGCATATATACCGTAGCTTATGATGTCCCGGCTAATTCATCGGTTAAAGACACGCTGCAAGCCTGTGCATCGAACGATCCAAAAACCGGTGCAAAACAATACTATGACGCCACTGGTAGCTCAGAGCTTCTCTCGGCATTTACTTCAATCGGCAGTGATATTTCAGCACTGCGTTTGGCTAAATAGTTAAACTAATATTTCAAACACATGCGCCCCTGAATGGTCCTTCTCAATTGATGAGATAACCACTCAGGGGCGCAGCGCGTTATACCTTCCAGGAAATCATTTTTAGCCGCAAGAGGGAATTCGGTCTTTATTCATTAACATTCCCCTGTTAATAGATTTTCCATGACCGGCACTCACAACATTATATCGCTTGCCATCAGGCGAATTATAAACCCGGCCTTCAGCTGACAACATTGTCGAACGAAGGCTGGGCCAGTTTCGTTTTCGAGTTCAATCAGACCTGAAGGTCCCCTGACGCGAGCGTCTCGCATTGCAGGGTAATTCCAATGAGACAATGACAGATAAATCCTCGAACCAAAACAATGCCGGCAATGATGGCCGCGACTATTCCGATACCTTGAACCTGCCCAGGACCGATTATCCGATGCGTGCCGGTCTGCCGAAAAAAGAGCCTGAAATTGTCGAGCGCTGGCAAAAAATGGATCTATACCGGCGCTTGCGGGAAAATGCCCGCGGCCGTGAAAAATATGTGCTGCACGATGGCCCTCCCTATGCCAACGGCAATCTTCATATCGGCCATGCACTGAACAAAATCCTCAAGGACATCATCACCCGTTCATTCCAGATGCGCGGTTTTGACAGCAATTATGTGCCCGGCTGGGATTGCCACGGCTTGCCGATTGAATGGAAAATCGAAGAGCAATACCGTGCCAAGGGCCGTAACAAAGACGATATTCCTGTCCATGAATTTCGTCAGGAGTGCCGCGATTTTGCCAATCACTGGGTCGGTATCCAGTCAAAAGAATTTGAACGTCTTGGGGTCATTGGGGATTTCAAGAATCCTTATCTCACCATGGATTTCAAATCCGAGGCGATCATTGCCGGGGAATTGATGAAATTTGCCCAATCCGGCCAGCTTTATCGCGGTTCCAAACCGATCATGTGGTCGGTGGTCGAGCGCACTGCTCTGGCCGAGGCCGAGATCGAATACCACACCTATGAAAGTGATACAGTCTGGGTAAAATTTCCTGTGAAAGGCAGTGATGGAAACTTCTCTGATGCCTCCGTTGTCATCTGGACAACGACGCCATGGACAATCCCCGGAAACCGGGCGATCTGTTATTCGGACCGGATTTCTTATGGCCTCTATGAAGTTGCAACAGCTGAAAACGAATTTGGTCCGCAGCCGGGCGACAGGCTGATTTTTGCCGATGCGCTGGCCAATGAAAGCGCCATTAAAGCACGGGTTTCATTTAACCGTATTGCCGACGTTTCCGCCGATGATTTGGCAAATATTACCTGCGCCCACCCGCTGGCCAAGTTCAATGAATTTTACACCTTCGATATCCCGTTACTGGAAGGTGATCATGTTACCGATGAAGCAGGTACGGGATTTGTCCACACGGCTCCCGGCCACGGTCGTGATGACTTTGAAATCTGGATGTCCAAAGCAAATGAAATCGCAAAGCGCGGTATTTCAACCGACATTCCCTTCACTGTTGGCGATGATGGGGCATTTACTGAAGATGCGCCGGGCTTTACCGGTGAAAAGGTGCTCGACGACAAGGGCAAAAAGGGCAAGGCCAATCAGGCGGTCATCACTGCACTAATCGGTGAAAACAATTTGTTTACCCGCGGGCGGCTCAAACATGATTATCCCCATTCCTGGCGCTCCAAGAAACCGATTATATTTCGAAATACGCCACAATGGTTTGTCCATATGGACAAGGAGATTCCTCCTGTGGCAGGGCAAGCGAGCATAGCGAGTACCAGCCCGCGAACGGACGCCGACACAGAGGCGCAGGCGGAAATCAACTCAAGTGACACACTTAGATCACGCGCCTTGAAAGCCATTGATGATACCCGCTTTGTACCGGCCACTGGCCAAAACCGCTTGCGGGCGATGATCGATCAGCGACCTGACTGGGTGCTTTCGCGCCAGCGGGCCTGGGGTGTGCCAATTACTGTTTTTCGCAACCCGGATACCGGCGAAGTTATTCCAGGCCCGGAATTTCCCCACTCGCTGGAACTTTCCGAGCGAATCAAGGGCGCGTTTGAATTTGGCGGTGCCGATGTCTGGTACGCCGATGGCGCCAAGGAGGCCTTTTTACAAGGCCTGGTTGATAATACTGACGAATGGGAACAGGTGAGTGATATTCTCGATGTCTGGTTTGATTCTGGTTCAACCCACGCCTTTTGCCTGAAAGAGCGTGAAGATCTCAAATGGCCGGCTGATCTATATCTCGAAGGCTCGGACCAACATCGCGGCTGGTTTCATTCGTCATTGCTGGAAAGCTGTGGCACCAACGGTCGCGCGCCCTATGATGCGGTCTTGACCCACGGGATGACTGTAACCGAAGATGGCCGAAAAATGTCAAAATCGCTTGGCAATGATGTGGCACCACAGGACATTATCAAACAATACGGTGCCGATATTATCCGGCTTTGGGTATCTTCAATCGACTATACCGAAGACCAGCGCATTGGCCCGGAGGTGATCAAAACAGCCGTTGATGCCTACCGCAAAATGCGTAATACGTTGCGCTGGATGCTCGGTACCCTTTCTCACGACAAGGGAGAAGAGGTGGCGCTTGCCGATATGCCCGAACTTGAACAGGTTATGTTGCACCGGTTGGTTGAACTCGATAAGACTGTCCGCGAAGGCTATGATGCGTTTGATTTCAAACGGGTATTTGCCCAGATAACCAATTTCATGAATGTCGAACTGTCTGCCTACTATTTCGACATTCGTAAGGACGCACTTTATTGCGACCCCATATCATCGGTAAAACGCAAAGCATCCCTCCGCGTGGTCTCCCATGTGTTTGACTGTATTACTGCATGGCTTGCACCAATGCTGGCGTTCACCATGGAAGAAACCTGGCTGTCAAGATATCCTTCAAATGATGATTCCGTTCACCTTCGTCAGTTCCCGGTTATTCCGCAAGACTGGTACAATGAAGCATTGGCAGACAAATGGAAAAAAATTCGCCAGGTCCGCAAGGTGGTAACCGGCGCGCTCGAAATAGAACGCCGCGAAAAACGCATAGGCTCTTCATTGGAAGCAGCACCAGCTGTTTATATCAATGATTCCGCCCTTGCCGATGCCCTCACCGGTCAGGATCTTGCTGAAATTTGCATCACCAGTCAGATAGAGGTGGTTTCCGGCATGCCGGATACGGACGCCTTTACCCTTGAAGATGTTGCGGGAGTTGCCGTTGTTACAAAACTTGCTGAAGGCAAAAAATGCGCCCGCTCATGGCGGATTTTACCGGAAGTGGGAACTGACACGCAATATCCGGATCTTTCATTGCGCGATGCCGCTGCAATGCGGGAGCTTGAGGCCCGGAAACCATAAATCCGATCAACAGCAATAGCAGTCGGATCATCAATTGCCTGATTGGGCTTTTTGTTGTAAACACTCAAACAAGCGCCGGATTCTGGCCTCATTTTGAGTGTTGTGATACGGTGGTGTTGTGCAACCTGCGAGATCGTGCCAAACAAAAGCACTTAATCTTCGATGTAATAAACAACAGGCTGCGTATCTTCAGCCGTGTAATGGGTAGATTTAAAAGGCGTACTGACCATGGTGCTCAATGTTTCAATGAGAAAATTGCCAATGCTGGCAGGTGTAGTAATTTTGCCGCTTGCGCTTTCCGGTTGTGTTGGTTCTTCAACCTATGGCACCGGCAAAACATCAGGTGAGCACCTGATGGCAGGCCTTGGTGGACTGGTTGGTTCGCCGGAAAAAAAGCAAGCCATTAATTACGCTCCAAGACCGGGTCTGGTTAAACCCCCAAAAAATGCCGGCCTGCCTGACCCACAAGATGAAGGTGGCTCAGTCTATGCAACAAATTTACCCGAAGGACCGGAATTGCGGCGCGCCCGCCTGCAGGCAGCGGCTCCTAAGGCTGATGAACGTTCGGGCGCAATTCCAATTGAGGCCATGAAACGCCGTCGCGATCCAAATGCAAAGCGGGTGGAAAGAGCCAAATACACCCGTGATGAAACCATTGAAGATTACAACTGGAAAGAAGACACCAAGCGTTTTCGCAAGCAAAAAGCCAAACTTGCCAGCGTTAACGGCGCGGCACCTAGAAGATATCTGACTGAACCACCGAGGAAATATCGCACTCCTGCTGACACTGCACCCATTGGTGAGATTGGTATTGATGAAGAAGTCAAAGCAAGAAAAGCCAAAGGCAAAAAAAGGTTTAATTGGCGCGATCTCAACCCGTTTGGCTAGTATTATTTGCACTATCTGAGTTTTTGAAAAAAATCTTTCAAAAGTGCCCGGGCGCTGGTTTCACCCAGCCCTGAATAAACCTCAGGTACATGATGGCAGGATGGGTCACCAAAAAACCGCACACCATTTTCAATAGCACCACCTTTGATGTCTTCAGCGGCAAAATAAACCCGCCGTAACCGGGCAAATGATATGGCACCAGCGCACATTGTACACGGCTCCAGCGTCACATAAAGATCGCAATCACCAAGCCTCGCATTGCCAATTGCATCGCTTGCGGCCCTAATTGCCAAAATTTCTGCATGAGCGGTTGCATCATTCAATTCCAGCATCCGGTTTCCGGTCGCAGCCACAACATTACCATTTTGTACAATGACGGCGCCAACCGGCACTTCACCTCGAATTGCTGCCTGTTCAGCTTCCTTCAGGGCGCGATCCATAAATTGCGACATTAAATTTCATATCCCTGCTGAATTTCAGATTGTGGGGTTTTGGTTCGCGCATTTTTACTCGCACTCCCCCAATCAAGCTGGTAGGAGACTGCCATGAAATTTGAAAAAAACAAAAAACAAATTCCGGAATTATCCGGTTCAGAACCGGATAAACCCGAGCGCATTGCCAAACGCATGGCCCGGGCGGGTCTTTGTTCGCGCCGTGACGCGGAACGCTGGATTGAAGCCGGGCGGGTCGAGGTTAATGGCAAGCTTTTGAAAACTCCGGCTTTTACCGTAAGTCGCAATGACATCATAAAAATTGATGGCGAACCGATACCTGTAACCGAGCGCACCCGCTTGTGGCTCTACAACAAAAAGGCCGGGTTGGTGACCACCAACCGCGATCCGGAAGGTAGAAAAACCATATTTGATGCCTTGCCTCAATCGATGCCCCGGGTCATGTCGGTTGGCCGGCTTGATATTGCAACCGAGGGGTTATTGTTGCTGACCAATGACGGCGGCCTGGCCCGGGTTCTGGAACTGCCGGCTACCGGCTGGCTGCGCCGTTACCGGGTCCGGGCTCATGGCAAAATTACTCAACAACAACTGGATTTGCTGAAAGACGGAATTGCCGTTGAGGGAGTGTTATATGGATCAATTGAAGCAGTTCTTGATCGCGAACAGGGTCATAATTGCTGGCTGACGCTAGCCTTTCGCGAGGGCAAAAACCGCGAGGTAAAAAAAGTGCTGGCTCACCTTGGCCTCGAGGTCAATCGGCTGATCCGCATTTCCTACGGGCC
>JALTNS010000360.1:0-9743 GCA_027000565.1 Rhizobiaceae bacterium
TTATATAATTGCTGATATTTTGAGTTGCACATGACCATCTTTTTTGATGGATCCCACAATACAAATGCTTCTGAAATGTTTTCAATCGCATCGCGCAGCCGGTTGTTGGATTCGTAACTTTGTTTCTTGATGGCCTGCTGTTCGGTAATATCAACCGCAATTCCGATAAGGTGCGGTTCCTTGCCCATATATTTGACAAGTTCAGCGCGGGCCCGAAGCCATACCCAACTGCCATTGACGTGTTTCATGCGGAATACCTGGTCGATAATTCCGCTGCTCTCGTTAAACGCCAGATTGGCAACCTCATACAAATCCGCATCTTCCGGATGTACCAGCTGCTGCAATTCACCGAAACCCAAGAGTTGTTGTCGCGGTTTCATGCCGAGCAGGTCATACATCGATGATGACCAGAATATCTGTCCACGGGAAAGGTCCCAGTCCCACAATCCGGATTTCCCGCGCGCCAGCGCTGCATCAAACCGGGCATTGGTTTCCGCATATATCTGTTCGGCTTCCCGCGCCCGGTTGGTCTGGGCAAAATAGGCATAGAGTATAACCAGCAGAATACCGCTGGTGCCGACAAACAAACTGACATTCAGCGAAACCGCCCGTCGCCAGTCATCAAACAATGCCTCTTCGGTTTGAATGACCGTTACACCGCCCAGCGGCTGGTTGAGGAAATAGTGTGAAGCAAGGGCGGACGCTTTATTGTTGAGTTCAATCGAGCGGGTTTCAGCCCGCTTGCCAAATGTGGTCAGCAGATAATCGCCGCCGAGCAGATCTTCCAGATACCGACCTATATCCGCGGATACCAGCGGAGCCGTGGCCATAACCTCGCCATTGCGATTGGTCAATATTATCTGGCGCCCAGGTTGAATGGCTCCGGTTGGAACTGCGCTTTCCAGCATGGATTGAAAGGATTTCTGGCCCGGATTTTCAGGCAGTTTTTTTGCTGCATCATTCAGCGCATATTCGAGAATTTGCGCAATCTGGGTCAATTGCTGCCGCTCTTTGCGTTCGATATTGTCGGCCTGCAAATAAAGTGACATGGTGCGCGACAGGGCAATTGTTGCCAGTAATATGATCACCAGAACCGGGATCAGCCGGCGCAGAAATGGCTCGGCGCGGACCAGTCTGGAATAGGCGGGCTGGGCGAGAAACCTTGCCTGATTGGTAACGCCTTCCGGTATCCGGAACCTGCCGAATATGGAATCACCGAACCTGCCGCGTACGCGAGTGGCGTCCGCTTGCCTCATGGGCTCCCCCGATCAAAATTATACGCGTGAATACTGCAATGCGAACCAATGGTTCGCTTTCCCATCAGGCCTGTTGATTAAGGTGTTTTTCAGGCCGAATCACTTCATTTGAATCGACCGAATCACTTTTGTCCAGAGCAGTTGGGGAAAAAAATTAAAATTTGCCAACAGGACAGTGACATTCATGCCAATGTGCGGTCAACAATATCACGTACATCGTTGGATAATTCGGCCGCAGCAATTTTCTCAAGCGCGGATTTCGCTTTGCCCCGGCGGTTTTTCTCAAGTAATTTCCAGCCGCGCATGGCCGTCAGCATTCTGGCGGCAACCTGCGGATTGATTGAGTCCAGTCGCAGGGTAATTTCTGCAAAAAACTCATAAGCCTTGCCATCTGCCCGGTTAAATCCGGTCTGGTTGCCCGCAACAAATGATCCAATCAGCGAACGTGTCCGGTTGGGGTTTTCCAGCGAAAACGCTTCGTGTTTGACCAGATCCTGAACCCGTTTCAATGCACCCTTGCCCGGTGTGGTTGCCTGAACCATCAGCCATTTGTCGATCACCAGCGGATTGTCGTTGTACATCTCATAAAATGTTGCAAGCACGGTATCGGCAGTTTTTTTGTCAGATGTATCATGCGCGAGGATTGTCAGCGCCGCCATCCGGTCGCTCATATTGCGCGAACTCTTGAACTGCCTGAGGGCAAATCCTTTGGCGTCCCTGCATCGGGCATCAATCGCCAGACCCAGGAGCACATTTTTCAACGAGCGTTTACCGGCAGGTTCTGCCGCCGGTGAATAGGGTCCAGGTGTTTCCAGCGAGGCGATTTGCGACAAGATATCATCACCAAACGATTTGCCAAGCGCACCAAGTATCGTCTGGCGAGCATCACGAATGGCATCAGGGTCGATATTTTTACCGATCATCCGGCCAATTTCAGCTTCCGCCGGCAGGGTGAGCGCCAGTGCCCGAAAGGCTGGCTCCAGGGTTTCATTGCGGGCGGTTTCATTCAAAATCTCAAGCAGTTTGGTGTCCACGACAACAGGTTTTTCTTTGGCAATTGCCCTGGTGCCGGCCACAAGATTTGCCATCGCAACACTTTGAATGGCCTGCCAGCGGTTGAATAAATCGCTGTCGTGACGGGCCAGAAAAGCCAGATCGCTTTTACTCTGGTTGAATTCTAGATTTACGGGGGCCGAAAAATCGCGCAACAGCGAAATTACCGGTCGTTCCGCGACATTGTGAAATGTCAGTTTGGTGGTGCGTTTGGTCAAATTGACCACATCACCATCAACCTGTCCACCGGTAACCTTGCCAACTGACAGATCGCCACCATCTTTGCCAATCAGGCCAAAGCGTACCGGAATATGCATCAGTTTTTTTCGGGACTGGCCAGGAGTGGCGCCGAGCGACTGCTCCAGTTCAAGGGTGCAGGTTTGTTTTTGACGGTCATATTGTGCCGCCACCGTCAGTTGCGGTGTACCCGATTGTGAATACCACAGGGCAAATTGACTCAAATCCACTTTGTTGGCGTCTTCAAATGCCGCAAGGAAATCCTCAACCCGGGCCGCCTCACCGTCGTGGCGGGTGAAATAGAGATCCATGCCCTTGCGAAAACCGCTCTTGCCGAGAATGGTGGCGATCATGCGCACAAGTTCGGCACCTTTTTCATAAACGGTCGCCGTATAAAAATTATTGATTTCAAGATAGCTTTCCGGTCGCACCGGGTGGGCCAGAGGGCCGCCATCTTCAGGGAACTGGTGTGCTTTCAACTGCCGCACCTCAGAAATCCGGATAACCGCGCGTGAACGCATGTCGGAAGAAAACTCCTGATCACGATAGACCGTCAGCCCTTCCTTGAGGCAGAGCTGAAACCAGTCACGACAGGTTATCCGGTTGCCGGTCCAGTTGTGGAAGTATTCGTGGGCAATGATCGCCTCGATATGGGCATAGTCCGCATCGGTAGCGGTTTGTGGGTCAGCCAGCACATATTTGTCGTTGAATACATTCAGGCCCTTGTTTTCCATTGCGCCCATATTGAAATCGGATACCGCAACAATATTGAAAACATTGAGATCATACTCGCGTCCAAATACCTCCTCGTCCCATTTCATCGAGCGCTTGAGCGCATCCATGGCGTATTCAGCCCGGTGTTCCTTTCCCTTTTCGGTGTAGACCCGAAGCTGGACTTTTTTGCCGGACATGGTTTCAAAGCGGTCGGCATGGTAGCCGACTTTGCCGGCCACCATGGCAAAAAGATAACTCGGTTTGGGGTGCGGATCATGCCAGATTGCATAGTGACGATCACCCGCCAGAGCGCCCTGTTCCATTGGATTGCCGTTGCTCAGCAGAAACGGCACGTCCCAAAGGGAGGCTTCAATCCGGGTGGTGTAGACCGCCAGCACATCGGGCCTGTCGAGGAAGTAGGTGATGCGTCGAAAGCCTTCCGCCTCGCACTGGGTGCAATATATTCCGTTGGACACAAACAGGCCCATCAGTTTGGTATTTTTGGATGGATTGCAACTGGTGGTGATTTCAAGCTCAAAGCTTTCGCTGTCGGGTGGTGCGATGAGTTCAAAACGATCTTCACTGGCCTTGAAGGAACTGTCTGCAAGCGTTTTGCCATCGAGTTTGGCCTCGACGAAATTTAACTCATCACCATCAAGAACAAGCGGTGCACCCGGCTTGGTTTTTTCGCCGCGCCGATACATAACTTTCGATGTTATGCGTGTGTTTTCCGGATCAAGTGAAATGCACAAATGAACTGTATCGATGGTATAGGCGGGCGCTTTGTAGTCTTTCAATCGAATGGTTTTGCCGGAACTGCTGCGCATCGAATTCATGTCCTGTAATAAAGAAATCCAGAGATTATGGAATCAGTAGGAAAACAATGACACAATGCGGGCCTGTTATGAAGATTGATCGCTGAATTCGGCGATTTCAGCCGACCAAAACCGGTTCTAATTGGGGAAAATACACTTATGCGGCCCGCAGCGCTCGAAATTTGCGAAAATCTGAAGCGTTACCGCAAGGAACTGCACCGGCGTCCAATGGTTCAATTGTTCAAAAACGATGCAAACCGGTTCAGAAAATTTTCCTGCAATCTTGGCGATTTACTGTTCGATTACTCAAAAAATTATATAGATGATCACGCGCTGGCCATGTTGTTTGAACTGGCCAGGGCCGCCGGGCTTGAACAAAAGCGCGATCGTCTTTTTGCCGGTGAGCGTATCAATGAAACCGAAAATCGTGCGGTCATGCACATGGCGCTGCGTAATGTTTCCGGTAATCCAATGCGGGTTGAGGGAAATGACGTCATGCCCGAAGTGCGGGCGGTGTTGGCGCGGATGAAAGAATTTTCGCAAGCAGTGCGCGACGGATCGGTTGCCGGTTCTGAAGAAGGGGCTGCATTTACCGATGTGGTCAATATCGGCATCGGTGGTTCTGACCTTGGCCCGGTCATGGTTTCCATGGCCCTGCGGCCCTGGTGCAATGGTCCGCGGTTGCATTTTGTTTCAAACATCGACGGTGATGATCTCACAGATACACTTGCCGGTCTTGATCCCGAAACCACCCTGTTCATCGTTGCGTCGAAATCTTTCACCACCATGGAGACCATGGTCAATGCCACCTCTGCCCGTGACTGGCTGGTCGCGCATTTGGGCGAGGCTGCGGTTGCCCGGCATTTTGTCGCCCTTTCAACCAACATTGATGAAACCGGACGTTTTGGCATACCGGAAGAAAACACCTTCGGGTTCTGGGATTGGGTCGGCGGCCGTTATTCGGTCTGGTCGGCGATAGGTCTTTCGGTGATGATCGCCATCGGCGCCGAAAAATTCGAAGAATTTCTCGAAGGTGGGCATGAGGTTGACCGGCATTTTGCAACCGCGTCGTGGGATGAAAACATTCCTGTGCTCATGGCACTGATCGGCATTTGGCACCGCAATATTTGCGATTATCCGACCCACGCCATTCTGCCCTATGCGCAACACCTGAGGCGCTTTCCGGCCTATCTGCAACAACTCGATATGGAGTCCAACGGCAAACGTGTATCGTTGGACGGAACGCCTGCAGCTTGCAAAACCGGACCCGTCGTCTGGGGCGAACCCGGCACCAATGGCCAGCACGCGTTTTATCAATTGCTGCATCAGGGCAGCGATATTGTGCCGGTGGATTTTTTGCTGGCCGCTAATCCTTGCCACCCGCTTGAACGTCACCACGAAATCTTGAGCGCCAATTGTTTTGCCCAGAGCGAGGCTTTGATGGTTGGAAAATCACTTGATCAGGTGAAAGCGCAAATGCTGGCTGAAGGCACGCCGGAAGAAGAAATTGAGCGATTGGCACCGCACAAGGTTTTTCCCGGTAACCGGCCATCGAACATGATTCTGTTTGACCGGCTGACTCCACGCACCCTCGGCAAGCTGATCGCGCTTTATGAGCACAAGGTTTTTGTACAAGGGGCAATCTGGGACATCAATTCGTTTGATCAGTGGGGCGTTGAATTGGGCAAAAAACTTGCTGTCGACCTGTTGCCGAAGGTCCGCGGCAATGAAGTGGCAGGCATCATGGACGGATCAACCGCTGGTCAATTGGCGCATTTTCATCGTTTGAGAAAAGATAACACTTCAAGCTGAGTTGATTGTCCCGGCAATCAATTTGAAACCTGTCAGTTTATATATCCCCGCCCTTGCGGCGAACTGGCCAGTTGCTGCTTGTGTTTGCGTTCGCGCTGGATTGTATAAATAGACGCGCCGATGATGATCGCCGAGCCGATCCACGTATAGGGGCCGGGAATTTGCGAAAACAACAGCCAGCCAAAGGCAGTTGAATAAAGCAGGCGAATATAGTCAATCGAGGCAAGCAGCGATGCTTCTCCCCATTTATAGGCATAAACGTTGAGCATCTGCGCGCCATAGGAAACGACACCGATGCCAATCAGCAGCACCCATTCAAACGGGGTTGGCGTTTTCCAGTAGTACCAGGCGGGCAGGGCGACCAGAATGCCAACCGCGATGGCCTGATAGGTGAGAATGGTTTTTGGTGTGTCGGATTGCGCCAGTTTTCGGATGACCACCATCACAACACCAGCGGCGGCGGAGCCTATCAGCGCGTAAAGGCCGATAATGTTAAAACCGTCGGTTCCCGGTTGCAGCATTAACACAACCCCGCCAAATCCGACCAGAACCGCCAGCCAGCGACGCGGACCGACCTTCTCCTTGAGAATCCAGATCGCTGCAATGGTAACAAAAAAGCTTTTGGCAAATCCGATTGCCGTCGCATCCGCCAGCGGCATGTGAATGATCGCATAAAAGCCGAACATCATGGCAATCAGTGCCAGAACAATGCGGGCAATTTGCAAATCAAGGCGGGTGGTTTTGAGTGAATCAGGAAAATGTGAGATAATTCCCGGCAGCACAATGCCAACCATTACGATTTGCCGCATAAACAGAATCTGCGTGACATGCAGGTTTTGCCCGGCGAATTTTATCAGCGCAACCATGGCCGAAAAGCCGATTGCCGCAACCAATATGGTCGCGATGCCCTTCAGGTTGTCGGGCAAGGCTAAAAAGCGGGTTTTGATCGTGGCGATGGTCATGGGAGTGACTCGTAAGACAAGATGTCAACCATGTCAGAGCTCCGCCACTGTCGCAAGGACATTTACCCATCAATAATTTTTACTTGCGAAGCGCGTCCAAATCGGGTGACACTGTGAGGTAATCGAACAGCGCGGAAATTACCGCACAAGGATATCTAACATGAACGCTCCGACCCCTCCGAAATTCGGCATGGGCGCACCCGTGCGTCGCGTCGAGGACCAGGCATTTATCACCGGTCAGGGAAGTTACACTGACGATATTAAACGCGATGGCGTGCTTTATGCCCATTTGGTACGCTCGCCCTATGCACACGCCAGTTTCACGATTGAAAATCTCGAGGATGCCCGCGCCGCCGAAGGTGTGGCGCTGGTGCTGACCCATCGGGACATCGCCGAATATGGCGATATTCCCTGCATGACGCTGCTGCCGCAGGTCGATGGTACCACCATTTTGCCCAGAAACATTCCGCTGCTGTGCGAAAAAAGCGTTCACCATCTGGGTGATGCGGTGGCCATGGTGGTCGCCGACAGCTTGCAGGCGGCACAGGAAGCAGCAGAACTGATTGAGATCGATTATGAGATACTTGATGCAACGGTTGGCACCGAACAAAGCCTTGCCAAAGACGCGCCCTTGGCCCATGCGGACCTTGAAACAAACAAGGCCTATGAGCTTGAATTTGGTGACAACAAAGCCAATTCGGACCTGTTCGACAAAGCAGAAAATGTTACCGAACTAAAGCTGATCAATAACCGGCTGGTTGCCAATTATATGGAAACCCGCGCCTGCCTGGCCGAATGGTCAAGTGAGGACGACCGTTTCACGCTGACCACCGGGTCGCAGGGGGTGCATTCGGTGCGTGACATGATCGCCGGAAAAATCCTCAATATTGATCCGGCAAAACTGCGGGTCATCACCCCGGATGTGGGTGGTGGGTTTGGCACCAAGGTTTTTGTCTACCGTGAATATCCGTTGACTCTGATTGCCGCAAAAATGCTGGGTAAACCGGTGAAATGGACCGGCGATCGTTCCGAACATTTTATTACCGATGCCCATGGCCGCGATAATGTTACCACCATGCGCATGGCGATGGACGGGGACGGCAAGTTTCTGGCGCTCGATATTGATATCATCGCCGCGATGGGCGCCTATCTCCATACATTCGGGCCGTTTATCGCCACTTTGGGTGCCACCATCGGCACCGGAGTTTATGACATCAGTTCTGCCTATATGCATATTACCGGGGTGTTTTCCAACACCGTGCCGACCGACGCCTATCGCGGTGCCGGACGACCGGAGGCGATTTATGCACTCGAACGACTGGTAGATCAGTGTGCCTATGATCTTGGCATTGAGCGTGACGAAATTCGTCGTCGCAATATGATCAAACCTGAACAAATGCCTTACACGACGGTTTTCGGTCGCACTTACGATGGCGGCGAATATGAAGCTCATCTGGATGAGGCCATGCGGCAAGCGGACTGGGCCGGTTTCAACACACGCAATTTGCAAGCGAAATCACAGGGAAAAATTCGCGGAATTGGCCTGGCGACCTATGTCGAGGCCTGCGCTTTTACCGGCTCGGAACCGGCAACGATCAATCTCAACGATGATGGTTCGACCACGATCCTCATCGGCACACAGTCAAATGGTCAGGGCCACAAAACCGCCTACGCGCAATTTGCTGCCGAAACCCTCGGCCTCGATATCAGCAAAGTCGAAGTACGTCAGGGTGATACGGATGAACTGGCCAAGGGCGGCGGAACCGGCGGTTCGCGTTCGGTGCCTTTGGGCGCGGTTTCGGTGCAACGGGCAAGTGATGATCTGGCGGTCAAGATCAAGGCGGTTGCCGCCGACAAACTGGAAGCCTCAACCAATGATATCGAACTGGCCGATGGAGTGGCGCGGGTGGTTGGCACCGACAGGCAAATCAGCTTTGCCGATATTGCGCAAGGTGCTGAAAGCCCGGAAGACCTCACCAGCACCGGCGAATTCAAGCAGGATGGCGCAACCTTTCCAAATGGCACTCATGTTTGCGAAGTCGAGATCGATCCGGAAACCGGCGTCACCAGAATTGTTGCCTATACCATCGTTGATGATTTTGGTGTGACGGTGAACCCGCTATTGCTTGCCGGTCAAATTCACGGTGGCGTGGTGCAGGCGGCTGGCCAGTGTTTGATGGAGCACACGGTTTATGACGACGACGGGCAATTGCTTTCAGCCTCATTCATGGACTATCAAATGCCGCGTGCGGACGACATGCCTTACTTCGATTTTAGTACCCGCAATGTGCCTTCAACGGTCAATGCGCTCGGCATCAAGGGAGCGGGGGAAGCCGGAACCATCGGCGCAACCCCGGCAGTGATGAACGCGGTGGTCGACGCGCTGCGGCGTGAATATGGCATTGAACATATCGACATGCCCGCCACCCCGCTGGCGGTATGGAATGCGATACAGGGTTCAAATCGCACGTAGAGCTTTAAGTGAGCGTATGCGAACGGCAGTAAAGCGATGCGCAAGATTTGAACCATAAAGGAAGCAATCGCACGTAGAGCTTTAAGTGAGCGTATGCGAACGGCAGTAAAGCGATGCGCAAGATTTGAATCCAAAAAGTGAAGATCGGACGGGCGGTAACTTTGCCAACCTCCCTTCATCATTCCCCCTTGCACCTGCACAAAAATGTATTTATCCATAAACCTGTCTCATAGAGGTGCCGTGGATGGATATTCACAGCTGAGAGGTGTTGTGCCAACTCTTTGAACCTGATCCGGATTGTGCCGGCGGAGGGAATGGGATGGTCGATAAAGACATCCAAAAAATCGATAAAATTCAACGCCCCGGCATGGCGGATTTCGCATGAGCGTGATTGTCAAAAAATCGCTGGCGGCAATCGGCA
>JALTNS010000360.1:9753-12195 GCA_027000565.1 Rhizobiaceae bacterium
CCGCTTGTGCATTGCATAACCAATAATGTTGCCCAGCATTTCACTGCCAATGTGCTTTTGGCCTGTGGTGCGATCCCCTCGATGACAGTTGCGGTTGATGAGGTGGCTGAATTTTCTGCCCGCGCCGATGCGCTGCTGGTCAATCTTGGTACGATGGATCCGGCCCGCACCATGGCCATTTATAAGGCTGTCGAAACCGTAAGTTCTGCCAAAATTCCCTTTGTTCTTGATCCGGTGTTTGTCGAGGCATCCAGGACCCGACTGGCACTGGCGCGTGAACTGGCCGGATTGCACCCGGCAATTATCCGCGCCAACGACACGGAAGCTGCAAGTTTGTTCGATTGGTACAACAACCATGAAAAGGGAGATTTCAAAACTTTGGCCTCTCAGGTCACAGATTGCGCCGTGATAACCGGAACAGAGGACGTTTTGTTTTCGGCAGCCGAAATGGTGAGAATTGACAACGGTAGCGAACTGATGGCGAAAATTACCGCGATGGGATGCTCGCTGACAGCCCTGATGGCAGCCCTTGTTGCGGTGGAGGACGACCGGCTGGTCGCAGCCTGTGCTGCCCTGTTGTGGTTCAATATTGCCGGTGAACTGGCCAGCGAGAAGTCGCCCGGTCCCGGAAGTTTTGTGCCGAATTTTATTGATGCGCTGGCAAATATGGATGAGGAAACCCTTATGCAGCGGGCAAAAATCAAATGAACACATGTGATATCACCCTTTATGGCATTCTTGATCCCAACCGCTCCAAAAGCCGCAATCTGGCTGAACTTGCCCTGGCTGCGGTTCGCGGTGGCGCAACGATTTTGCAATATCGCGATAAAAACGCTCCGGTCCGGGTAATGATCGAGCAGGCGCAAGCGATCAAACAGGCGCTTGACGGATCCGGCATTCCGCTGTTGATCAACGACAGGGTTGATGTGGTGCAGGCCAGTGGTGCTGACGGGGTGCATGTGGGGCAGGATGATATGAGGGCCGAAGACGCGCGAAAAATTCTTGGACCTGATGCGATAATCGGACTGACCATCAAGAGCGCGGCCCATGCAAAGGCAGCCCCGGTTGATGTGCTGGATTATGTCTGTATTGGCGGCGTCTACGACACGCTTTCGAAAGACAATCCCCATTCCATCGGCATTGACGGCTGGCAGCAGATCGCCAAATATTTTCGCAAACATGTATCCCGCCTGCCGGTTGGCGCGATTGCCGGGATTGATCAGCAAAATATCGCTGATGTGATTGAAGCCGGGGCCAATGGCGCGGCAATTATTTCGGCCCTGTTCATGGCTGATGATGTGGAAGCAGCCGCTAAGGGCCTGAGAGCTGAAATCAACCGGGCGAGGGCAGGCGCATGAACCAGAGAATACCGATAGCCGTAACAGTTGCCGGTTCGGATTCCGGTGGTGGCGCGGGCATTCAGGCCGATCTGAAAAGCTTTTCCGCCAACCGGGCCTATGGCGCCAGCGTAATCACCGCGCTGACCGCGCAAAATACACTCGGTGTCAGCGCGATTGAAGATGTCTCGCCTGAATTCATCACCGCGCAAATGGATGCAGTGTTTTCCGATCTTTCAGTCGATGCGGTAAAAATCGGCATGTTGTCGAAAATCGATGTTATCCACGCGGTGGCCGAAGGGCTTGATCGCCACAATCTGAAATCCGTGGTGCTGGACCCGGTCATGGTGGCAGAATCCGGCGATCCGCTATTGGCCAAAGAAGCGGTTTCGGTGCTTGTGAAAGAACTGTTTCCGCGCGCCCTGCTGATAACTCCCAATTTGCATGAGGCCGCCCGAATTCTGGACAGCGAAATGGCTTGCGGCCGCACGCAAATGCTGCAACAGGCCCATGCATTGAACAAACTTGGCGCATGTGCGGTGTTGCTCAAAGGCGGTCATGGCGAAAGCGACAAGGCTGAGGATATTCTGGTATCTGATGCGGGTGAAACATGGTTTTCCGCACCTCGGATTGACACCAGAAACACCCACGGCACCGGCTGCTCATTGTCTTCGGCGATTGCCGCCAATCTGGCGCATGGATTGTCGTTAACCGATGCGGTTGGCAAGGCAAAAAACTGGCTCACCGGCGCCATTGCAGCAGCAGACCAGCTTGATATCGGCAGGGGCCACGGCCCTGTGCATCATTTCCACGAATTTTGGGGCAACAAGCCATGAAAACGCAAAAACAATCCCGCCGCAAACTGCTTGCCGGTCTGGCGGCTTTGCCGGTATCGGCAACCCTTGCAAGTCCGGCGATTGCCTCTGGCCACATTCAATGGCGGATGGTGACATCATGGCCGAAAAACCTGCCCGGCCCGGGCATAACAGCCGAGCGGCTGGTCAAGCGCATTGCACAAATGTCCGGCGGCAGGCTGGTGATCAAACTCTATGCAGCCGGAGAACTGGTGCCGCCGCTGGAGGTTTTTTCAGCCGTTTCACAGGGT
>JALTNS010000361.1:0-5392 GCA_027000565.1 Rhizobiaceae bacterium
TTACAGATACCGCTCCGGCCCCTGAACTTTGCGCACTGATGGCAGTACCTGTTGATGCAGCAGCAAGAGTGATGATCTGCGAAGTTGCAGTCACCGCACCCGAGCCAGTTGCTATTATACCATTGGAAGCACCCGTTCCGGTGCTGGTAATCGTGCCATTTGCATTAACCGTAACCAAACCGGTACCTGCTGCGTTAGCCCGGATCGCGGTCGATCCCGCGCCAGCGCTGGTCATGCTGATGGCCCCGGTTCCAACCGAAACAAATCCTGTGCCCTGACTGCTGGCAAAGACGCCGGTACCACCTGCACCGGCATTGGTGAGAGCACCTGTCCGTAGTATTGTAACATTGCCGTTGCCGCCTGAGGCTTCGGCGTTGATTGTTACAGAATTTGCAGCAGATGATGACGTAATCCCTGCACCACTCACAGAGACAGCACCGCCTGCTGTTGCCCGTGCGTCAACACCAAATGTGGTGCCGGTAATCCCACCGACTCCATCAACGGTAATTCCACCGACTTCCGAACGTGCGCGCACACCGGCACCATTGGCTCCGGAAATCGTGAACCCGGTGGCAGCTGTAATTGCTATTGTCCCGGTACCAGCACCGCCATTGGATGTTAGTGCATTGACGCCTAATGTGGCTCCAGAGATCGAGCCGTTTTGTGTAATAATAATATTACCGTTACCGCCAGTCGTGGTTGCAAGCACACCCTCCGCCGCTGTACCAGTTACATTGCCCGTACCGTTCAGGGTTAGATTCCCGCCGCCTGTTGATGTCATTACAACACCCGGATCACCAGAAATCGTGCCTGTGGTTGATATTGAAATCGAACCAGACACAGTTGAGGCATCAATACCGTCATCGCCAGCATTGGCTCCGCCAGTGATATTACCGGCGCCAGTAATTGTAATCCCACCCGTTCCGGTCGCAGCGGTACGAATGGCATCATCAGCGGCTGTTACATCACCTGCCAAGGTAATTGTGGTCGCTCCGTTCACAGCCAATGTGTTGATACCAATGGCTCCGCCGCTCAAAGCACCATTGTTTGTTACATCAACTGTGCTTCCCGCACCCGTAGTGCGGGCGTCAATTGCCGTGCCTGTGGAGGCAGCAGCGAGGGTTATGGCGCGGGAAATCACGGAAACATTTCCGCCACCCTGAGCAATAATACCGCTTGAAACGCCGGTTCCAGCGCTTGTAATCGCGCCATTGGTTATAACCGTCACATTGCCGGTTCCCGGCGTAAGAGCCCGCACCGCAATGGATCCCGCCCCGGCATTGGTCATATTAATAGCACCGACCTGAACGCTGGAAAAACCGGTTCCTGAAGCGGATGCAAATATACCGACACCGCCAGCGCCAGAGTTTGTGACCGTACCAAGGCGCGAAACGCTGACATTGGCATTACCACCAGCGGTCTCCGCATTGATCGCAACTGAGTTTGCGGCAGAAGACGAAGTTGTGCCTGTACCAGCGATGGAGATGCCTCCACCTGCCGATGTCCGTGCATCAATACCGTAAGTTGAGCCGACAATTCCACCGGCTCCATTTATGGTAATAGCGCCAACTTCCGATCGGGCGCGAACACCAATTCCCGAAGTCCCGGTAATCGTACGGCCTGTCTGAGCCGTTATGAGAATTGCACCTGTTCCCGCCCCAACATTGGAAGTCGCAGCATTGACACCATTGGTTGCACCGAGAATATTGCCATCACGGGTGATTGAAATATTACCGTTTCCACCAGTCGTATTGGCAAAAATACCATCGGCCAAATTACCGGTTACATCACCTGCGCCACCAACTGTAAGATCGCCACCACCATTTGAAGTTATCACAATGCCGGGGTCGCCAACAATTGTTCCTGTGGTTGTGATTGAAATTGCACCATCGGAAGCAATATCAATGCCATCGTCGCCCGGATTGGCGCCACCTTGTATGTTGCCCGTACCGGAAATCGAGACGAGACCGCCGCCTGAATTTACAACGTGGATACCATCGTCGGTACCGGTCACATTGGTACCGCCGAGAATAACCGTAACAGCGCCACCACCAGAATTGGTCAAATTGATGCCATCACCGGCCGCATTATTAATATTCCCGCCCAGCAGAGCGGAATTGGTCGAAACGTCGATGCCCACAGCAGTTGCATTACTGGCAATGACGCCGCCAGTCGTAATTTGCGCAATCGTTCCTCCCACGGCCGACACACCGATACCGGCATCAACATTCGCGGTAATAGTACCTCCCGTATGGGCCGCTGTGGTTGCATTGATCGTGCCATTTTGCACCGTACCACCGGTCATTACCGCGATTCCCTTGGTGTGGACGACACCACCGAGATCCAGGATACCGCCATTGAGGGTAATCGCACCTGTTGTTGCACCAAGCGCGCCTGAAGCAGCGGCGGTCAATTGCCCCGCATTAATAGTAATCGGGCCAGAAAAAGTATTACCAGCGTTCGAAAGGGTGAATGTGCCCGCGCCCTGCTTGACAATACCACCTACGCCGGAAACAACGCCGGACACATTTTGATTGCCAGCATTACCGGTTGTCAGCGTCCCACCATTGAGAGACACAGCACCAGTACCGGTAACGCCGCCGACTGTCTCGTCGTTGTTAATTTCAAACAGACCCGCACCAATAACAGTTACAACACTGGTATCAGCAATGGCATTGCCGCCGACATTTTGAGTGCGAAGAATTCCACTGTTGACCGAAAACCCGGCACTTGCATCAAAATTAGCACCGGTAAGAAGCAATGTTCCGCCATTAACGGTAACTACTGCCAATGAATTATTGTTGCCAGAAATAGTCAATGTGCCGGTTCCAGCCTTGGTCAAACGACCAGCCGCCGAATTCATCGAGCCACTGAAATCAGTCGACGTATTGTCGCCACCAGCAGTCAGTGTTTGAGCAAAACCAAAAGTAACCGTACCAGCGCCTGCAAGCGAACCGACAGTCTCATCTGCACCGACATTAAAGGCAGCCCCAGCCGCCACCGTTACCGCACTGGAATCAGAAATCGCAGCGCCGCCTGTAACCGACAAGGTGCCAGCAGAAATTCTGGTTTCACCGGTATAGGTATTGGTGCCTGACAATGTAAGCGTACCGGCACCAATCTTTTCAATAGGCCGCGGACCATTCAATTCGGCGATATTACCCGACTGGATGGCCGAACCGACAAGAACCTGCAACTGTGTCGTATTGGAATCAACATTAATAGCATTGCCGATGCTCACACCATTACCATAATCAATGATCGAGCCTGTCGTATTAATCGTTGCCGTACCAAAATCACTGTCCTGCAGCGACAATGTGGTGCCTGCACCATCAACATTGACTGTGCCTGTAAAACCGATAGAGGGGCCGGTTACAACCAGCGTGGCCCCATTAAACAAATTTACCGTACCCTGGGAAGACAGCGAACCAACCGTTTCGGAACCTGCATCCACGGCAAACTCGCCGCCGAGAGCGACATTGATCGAGACCGCCGAATTTGTAAGAGCGCCACCATCGGTAGCAAAGGTAGCACCAACAATATTCACCAACGAAGAATTGATCCGCCCAGAAGGCCCGGCCAGAAACAGCGCCCCTCCCGTAACCAAGGTTGTCCCTGTGTAAATATTATCTCCCTCGAGATTCAATTGACCGATACCAGATTTTGTCAAGTTACCGGTTCCTGCAATCACGCTGGTTATTATGGCAACATTTGCAGCTGCGCCGGAAACAGAAATATCGCTACCCGCATTGGCAAGGCCAATCGCATCACCATTGATGGTATAACCATCGACCGTAAACGACATATCAGATATGGCAAAACTGCCAATATTGGTAACCGTTCCCGCCGTTCCGCCGAATACCGCTGAAGGGATGACCGGGTTACTGCCATCATAAAGGACATTGGTCGCGCCACCATCTGTCGTCCAGTTTGTTGTAACAAAATCCCAGTTCCCAGTCCCACCCTGAACACCTGCGGCAGGATTGGTATCCCACTCCTGAGTTTGCGCCTGCGCAGCTGATGGCAGCAATGCAAAGCTTGTGGCAAAGGCAACAGCCACAATCGCTGTGGTTTTTAATAATCCACTGCGGCGTTGGGCGAGAAACAAATTGGCTTTTTTGCTCTGGTTATTGGCGGTCATGTCAGACACTTTCAAATCGGTGGTTGTAATTAAATTTTGTACTGGCCTGCAATTTAGGCGCAATACTCCCCCTGTTTCGTCATAGATTCTCCACATAAATGACAAAATTCCCTTTATAAGTCCACCATGCATTATGCTTAACAAAGGGTTTTTACGCGTTTGACATAAATTGTGGCAAATTTACAACAAGAACGCGCCAGATTACTAACAACACGTTAAGATATGGGGAATTTCAGCGGCAGAGGCGGGCTGGTCATGCGGCCAGACTGTTTCCGTATAAACGTGAAACGGTCTAACTGATGGTAGACACTAAACACCTAGGTCACCTACTCATTAAACCGGTGCAAATTCTGAGTGACGCGAGTTTGACCGAAGCGAGATAGTTGTCGACTCGTTTGTCGTATCAGGTTGACACAGCGCGGAAGTATTTGAGTTTGTTGAAGAAATGCTCCACCGCATTACACTGCCAGTATAGCCATATGCTGAATGCTGGCGGACGATCCGTTGTGGCATGACCCGAATACTGACCCACGCCCCCCGTTCAACATGCCAATCATGCAAAGCAATGGAATCATTAGCCCGGTCGGCCAGCAAAATATTACCTACTATATTATGTTGAACATGGCCGCTGCACTGCGTCCATTTTGCGCCAGACCTTCCATTAGATTCTTTCACGCTTATACGGAAAAGGTCTACAAATCACTCAACTCAATACGTTCTATGAAAAACCTTCTTTGACATCATTGAATTAGATTCGATTATACTTGGGCACCCCTGACTATCCATTTGTAGCCATGTGCCCTTCCTAAAGTTATGTAGGAAGAATGCCCTTCCATCTATTCAGTTTGCTCGACCAGTCCGCTTGTGCGCAGAAGCGCCATATATTGCTCACCATCACCTTCAAAAATATCTGATCCATCCAGCATATAAGCCTGAAGCAGGTATTTTTTGGCGCCCTCGCTATCACCATTATCGAACAGTATTTGCCCAATACGGTAGTGGATAAACGGATTTTCCAATCCACCGGCCGACTGAAGTGCAAGTTGAAAATGAACAAGAGCACTGGCCGAGTCGTCACCCTGCAAGTATGCCTCGCCGATTGATGTATTCAGCCAGCAACCGGCTTCCCAATCAGTATTAGGTGCAGGGACCAAATCCAATGCCTGTTGCCAATATTTTATTGCCGCTTTCCAATCACCGCTTTCATCAAGGCTTGCATTGCCAAGCTTTGATAGGTGTTCTATTTTGGCA
>JALTNS010000361.1:5402-12173 GCA_027000565.1 Rhizobiaceae bacterium
CGCCCTGTTCAAATTTTAGGCTTGCCGCTAAAAATTCAACCGAAACATCCCGACCGAGACCATAGGATTTTTGCGCCAAGACGAGCCAGTGTGCAGCTTCTTTGAAGCGGCCCAATTCCCGATAAAACTCAACCAGATCATACGGTATAGCGTTGGAGTAGTAGTCCCAAGATAATCTGGGTTCCGGCAATTCTTTCCATGCGGCCAAAGCAAATTTTTCCGCTGTTTCCATGTCACCCGCATCACGGGCCTCCTGAAAACTTTCCCAAAGCGGTCCAACTTTCGCTTCAACATCTTCGCCAACCGCATCGAAGTCCTTTGGTTCTTTGCTGTAGAAGTTGTCGTCCAAGTGATTTTCCTCTCATTCAATTGGCGGCATGTACCGATCAGGTAGCCTAGCACCCGATGAACGATTAATCGAGTAGTGATCCAGTGTGTAATTATCCGGGTCAAGCATCCATTTACGCACTTCAGGTGACTTGGCACCTTGTTTTCGTCCGGTTTCATTCCAGTACTTCACCGCATCCTTGTTATGAGCCATGTCTGCCTTGTCCAATGGATACCATTTGCCATTCGATGCTTTGAACCTGGCATTCTTTCCCTTGCCCCTAAGGGTGCCTTCGGCCCGCATGCGGTCCTGAACCTGGCGACCTGTTCGGCTCTTCTTCCCTGGGGTGCGGCCCATATACTGAAGCCGTTTGGATTTTATTTTTGGCGGTTTGGCTGCAGATTTTTCACCTCCCGCAGCCCCGGGACCACCTTGCGAACCAGTTTCAGCATTTCGTTGTGATGTTTTTGACGATGAGCGGCGGGACCCGGCACGTCCAGCGGTTCCTGAACCGGAGTTGGTTTTACGTGACCTTTTTTTGGTCCTGCCTGACAACGACTTGCTTTGCCCACGGGGCAGTTTTTTTGCCTTTAGGAAGCGATTAAGCACCCCGTTAACAATCAATACGGCAATGGCACCAGCAAGAACCTTTGCAATCGGTATCAAATCCGCTCTTGTGCGTGCATATCCAACATTATCTATGGATTTGGCGACGGTTTCGATAGCGCGCATAACCTCGCCGGAAAGCATGAATAAATCAAATGCAAGAACAACCAAATTAAGACCAGGAACAAAATGTGCTCCAATCCATATCAACAATCCGACCGCAATCGTCTCGAGCCCGACTGAATCTATCATATCGAGAAATTTTTGTTTGACCGCCCCTTCCATATAGTCCGGCACCATTGACATCAAAATCAAAAACCGGTCCGGCAATCCGGCAGGCAGCATGGTGGCAGGGTCTGTGTCAACTTCAAGCGCCGTAGAGCCTTTCAATGTTGTGGCTGTTGCCTCCTGGTGTTCAACCAGACCGGCAAATGCTGTAACCGGGTCAGGAACCACGATGATGCCGATTGCCCCGATAACGGCTTTGTCGGTGAGCCACCTCACTAACACCGAGCGGTCTGCACGAGTAAGAACACTTTGATCAAGACCCCACCGGATAATGTAGGGCCGGACCATCATGGTGTAGTTGCCAGCACTGAACAATTGCTGCAGCACTGCTCGAATCCGGCTTGCATCTTTAAGTAATAAATGCTGTTTTTGAACACCAAATGCCCCACGGGGGCCAATGAGGATTGTGGCCCTGCCAGTGGTAAAACTCGCAATATCAGTCGCCGACTGATGCACTTGTCCGGCTCCTCTTTCGCAACTGGCCGCAAATCGCGCCGGGGTAGCGTGACTGAAACTGCCAAAATTTTATTACATCACCCAAACGGGTTCGTATATTTACTTATGCTATCGTGAAAACCGCTATCGTAATGTGCATAATGTTACTTGATCTTTTTTGACTTTGAAGCCTCGTCGTAAGCGTCTGCGAAATATTTCAAGAACACATCCAAAACACCGTTTTCATGGGGTTCGGACATGGCCTCCCAGCGCGCAACATAAGTTTCCCATGCCTTGCTGCTTTTAGATGTAAATGCCGATGATGGCAGTTTATCCTCGATTGAATCAGGTGAAAAGTCTTCCAGCAACCTGCCCAGCGCCTTCTGCATGGCCGAATAGGTCGAAAACTCGTGTATCTTCAAATCCTCAAAACCGTGATCAAAACTTTCTTTTGCGCCCAGATAGCCGGCTTTGCGCCGGGCAAACATCACATCGAACATTTCGTCAGTTGTCGGCACGAATTTCAATGGATTATTGTCCATTGAACTGATCATGGTTCGATTGGAACTTTTCGACATGGTTTTGGCCGCCGCGCGAGCTTTCAACAATTGCGCCATCTGTTCGACTGCAACTCGTAAAACCGCGCCAATTTCCTGGGCCATATCAGCGGGGTTTCCATTCCCAAACGCAGAAACCGGGACGCCTGCCCCCAATGCAATATGTTGCAGCAAATCACCACCGCCAGCGGCCTGTGCTGGCTGTTGTTGCAATGGTGATGGCTGTTGTGGTGGCTGTGGTACCGGCTGCAGGACCGGCGTTGGGGCTGCTTGTGGTGCCGGAATGGGGGCCGCATGAACAGGGGGCGCCGGTGGCGCATAGGGAGCATTTGCAGCGCCCGCCTGGAACGGGTTTTGCTGTACGCCTCCAGCCTGAGGTGGAAATGATTTTGGCGGTTGCGCTGCTGTCGGCAAGGGGGCGGCAACTGGATGGGCAGCCGGGGATTGAGGAACCGGTGCTGCTACCGGTGAATGCTGATGCGGTGGTTCGGGTTGTATCGCAGGTATCGGAGGAACCGCAATTGGAACCTGCGAACTGATCGACGGGTCTTCAAACGGATTTGCAGCTCCGGTTGCCGCCTGAAAATTTTGGTCGACCTGCATTTGCGGAATATCGATATATTGCTGAGAAAAATCCGCCTCACGCTGTCCCTGCTTTTTGGGCGGCATTAAATCCCGCCGCGCAATTGGAGGGGGAGAATCGCCACCAACCGACCAGATATCATCAGAGGCCGAAGCATGCTGCTGCTGGCTTGCGCCGTGCGCATCGTCCTCATGGGGTTGCGCAGCTCCGCCCTGAATGGTGACCAAAATCAAGTAGTGGCCAACCGAAATTTTGTCGCCATTTTGCAAGGGATAAGGGCTTTTGACCCTGTCCTGCGATCCATTGACAAATGTGCCATTTCTGGAAATGTCATACAGAAAATACTGCCCTTGCTCAAACCGGATTTCACAATGGCGGCCGGAAATATATCTGCTGTCATCCGGCAAGGTCCAGTCAAGATGTGATTCCCGTCCAAAATCAAACCCGTGGTTGTTACTTGTATAAGCCAGGGGGCCGCCATCGGGAAGGGCGTCACAATTATCGATCTGCAGGGTAATTGTCATAAGGCGCGGTCCAGATACTTCCATATTTAGGAATATCGGCCTGGTTAATTGTTTGCCGGATATTCCTGGGTTGATTTGCCAAATTTGTTTTATGATATTTTGACGACATTGCACAAGTATCTTTGAATTAATAATCCAGATATCGGGTGGAACTTCTGCTCTGCAATGCAGCACAGAATTGTTCCATTGCCGGTCGCTCTTCCCGACTTCCCGTTGTTGGATCAGACTACGGGGTTCACCCCCAAGGTCCGGGTTCATTAATGTCACCCATCCTAAGCCAACCAAATTGTTCGCTGATCATGAGGAATGTACCGGTAAATCAATATTATCAAGAGATTACGACACATTCAGCGGACAAATTGTTCGTTCCCGAAGGGTTTGGAGACAAGCACCCCCATGAAAGCACAAATGCTTCAAGATATCCCGGTCTGCACTTGTGTTTTGTTGCTTTTATCTGAATATTTCTTTTCAGACGGAATTGCATAAAATCAATGAGTCCTGACTCTATTGGCCGGTTGCGAGCTGTTCACCCATATCAACAAAACTTTTTAACACCTGCGACCGGGAAACCGTATCGATATCAGCCAGGGCCCCGAGAATCCCGGTATTAATGGCCTTTGCAGTGAGAAATGGTGGTGGTGGTACCGGGCTCATCCCTTCGTCCACCATGCTTCCACCGCTCCAACCTGCGGCAAGCGCGACCCACACCCCGGGCGTTTTGGGATCGGTTGCCATTGCCGAATTTAGCGCGGCTACCCGTTCGCCTTCCTCCGGTTGCCGGACCCAGTTTTCTGCAAGAAGCAAATGCTGGTTATCAATCGGTGACATCAGGTCGGGCATTTGCGAAAGACATTGATGCCCCCACCAGACTGCTTCCCGTCGCGGCAAAAGATAAGCGCAGAATGTTATGGCATTTTCAGGAGTGGCGCTGGCAACAAGCTCAGATAAATATTCAAGCGAAGGTTTGTCCGACGGTTCTGCGGATATATCTTCCCTAATTTCTGGAAATGTATCAAACAAATCCTGCGCCAGGTTAAAACGAAGATTAATCGTCATAGTTCAAACCCACTCCGCCTATGCTCACTCGTCAGCGACAACGGCTGTCCCTCCCATACCACTACTGCGTACTCAACTGTTGATTTTAACCAGCGTGCCTTTGATATCCATAATCCCCGAAGCAGAATGTTTGGACATAATGGCGCTCGACTTGAATTCGCCTCCAGCTTTTATTTCGACGTTGACCGACTCAATTTTTATTTTTGTTTTGGTCATTGTGATTTTACTTTGACCTACCACCAGTTTTATTTCAGTTCCGGCTTCTATGTAAATCTTTTTGCCGACATTCAGCGTGTCATTGACCTTGATATCCCCGGTGCGCGATCCACTTTTCTTTTTGCCAATCGAGAAATTCTGATGTCGGTCTACCGTGTGTTTCTCGTCCCGATGGATTGTAGTGGTCTCGTCATTGTCTATTACCGTTGTCCGGTCGTGCTGAACCGTTCTGGTCTCGTCATTTTTAACCAGAGTATCCATATTCTTTTCGGCTTGCTGACGCACCAGCTCTTCACCTTTGGTGTCGTCAAACACATATTCATTGTATCCGCCACCGCCGAGCGTCGAGTTCGATTTTATTCCGGCCAGATTCTTTTCAGCAGGCAAGTCATATGGCGGCTTGTTATCACCGTTATAGACGGTACCAATTACAATGGGTTGATCAGGGTCACCTTCAAGAAATTCGACAATGACTTCCATTCCAATTCTTGGAATGTAAATGCCGCCCCATTGTTTACCTGCCCATACCTGGGAAAGACGACACCGGCGTGATTTTGCGCCATTCCTTACCCAGTGAAACAACACCAGAATACGGCCGTGTTCATCCACATCAATTTCACCTTCGCCGACAACTTTGCCGGTTTGGGGACCGTGTACAAATGGTTTTTCGGTGACGATTGGCGGAGAAAATTGTTTATCGCTGCGCAGGAATTCATAGTTTCCCTGATAGCTGACATCGGAATCCACCACAGCGCCTGTCCGGTAGGCGTCGGACAAATAGGTGTGGATACACCGTACCGCCAGATATTCTTTGTTCTGTGCATCGTTGGGGTGGTCTTCAAGTGTCATTAAACAGCCTGGAAAGCAGCTGATGCAATCGCCGGAGCCGATATATCGCTCATCTTGGGCCATAGACTGTTTGAGCCGCACATCGGCGTAGTCATTCCCGTCGCTTTTTTCCACATATTTCCCGGGATAATCATAAATCTCAAGTTTATTGTTTTCATACTGGCTGTCGCCGGTCTTTTCCGCCTTGAGGTCTTTGCTCGGGCTTTTAAAGTCATAGTCCTGATATGTCACTTTTCCCGAGGTAAACCGACGCTCGGGCATCCAGTGGAAGAAATGTTCGGTTTTCCTGCGATGATGACCGGAAACCGGGATATAGGGCCGTGATCCATCCGGAATTGTGGCATAGGAAGATGTGGCGTCACACAAAACCAGTGTGTGTTCGTCTTCCGCGTGTTCAAAATAATAGCTTATACCGTGTTGTTCCATCAGCCGACAAACAAACGCCATGTCTGATTCGCGATACTGAACCGTATATTCCATCGTTGGGTAGGAGCGACTGAGTTTATTGGTGAATTTTGCAAATCCATGCTTGCCAAAAATCTGCGCAATAATATCGGGCGCGTTCATCTCTGAAAATATGAAACTGTCGGTTTGTTGAGACAACATCCAAAGCCATGGCCGCAATACCAGCCTATAGGCATAGGCATCAAGGCTTACGCCGAGCCATTGGGCCTCAACCAATATTCCGTCAAAGCAGCGCTCACCGCCGCCAATTGTATTCATTACTAAAGTACAGTTTTTACCAATTGCATCATCAAAGTTGATATTTTCATCCGAACTCAGTCCTTCGATCCGATATTCGAATAATTCGCTCAACCCTTCGGAACCATCAAAGCGGGTGAGAACGATTTTGTCCTTACCAAGCGGTGTAATCAGCTTGGCGGCGCGGCTGTCTTGGGTCATTATACTCGACATGGCAGAATTTCCTAGCAATCTGCAGGTTGAGAATGGGGCGGTATGATGTTACAATAGGTACTATGGCCTATACTACGGTGTGTAGATTGTCACTGTCCGCTCACTGATTTGCCTTATAGTATGTGATGCGCAATGATTCAAAGCAATATCAATTCAAGCAGGATCAGGAACATGAAAAGAAGATTTTTATCATCTGTTTTGGTAACCGCAGGATTGCTGTTTTCCGGTGCGGCCTATTCGGGCGAAGCATCGTATTCTTCTGACCAGTTCGTGGAATTCATGATTAAATCTGCCAATATGGGCGTTGCCCGCGGCATTTGTGTTGGCACGGTCGACGAATGTAATACCAAGCCACCCAAAGCTGAAGGCTTCGATATGCTGGTAAATTTTGAACTGGATTCTTCCGAACTGACC
>JALTNS010000362.1 GCA_027000565.1 Rhizobiaceae bacterium
GTCAATGGGGCCATTACCAGCAATATCCCGGCAATCACCGCCAGTTTTCGGCTAAGAAACAACCGTGAAAGAACGTAGGAACCTCCACCATAAAGCCCGTACAACACCGCGACCAAAGGCAGAATTGCATAATAGTTTAATCCGAATACCCGCCATAAAACGGCCGAAGACCAGGTAAAATAGGGTTGTGTTTTTGAAAAAAATCCCGCCTCTGCGGGTGCATTGAGGTTATCAAAAATGCTGCACTCAAGCAGCCGTAGCTGGCCATAGGTAAATTTTGATAAAGGTTCGAGAACTTCGCCCGGATGACGCATCCCCTGCCCACATGCCCACATCAGGCTTTCCGGGGCGAAATTTTGATAAAAGTATATATAGCCTTTTAACGCTGCAAACAGGCTTGCCGGAATTGCCCCCAAAATTAAAAACAACCATAATATCTGGCGTTCCGTATATTGATGTTTTAGCAAATTCAAGTTTCTACAAATCCTGATGAAGTTATCGCCGGTTTCCGGCAGAAGCTGATAATTGGCCTCGCGATCAACACCGCAATGTTGAGCGCATAAGGCTGTTTGCACAAAATATCAATCTACCTGAATTTTTAATGCGGCCCGCAGAGCCTCAACCACCCTCACCTGCTGATCATATTCCAACCCAACCCAAAGCGGCAATCGCAGCAATGACGATGATATGAGGTCGGTAATTTCCAGGGTCTCAGGTGTCCGGCCATATTTCTTTCCGGCAGGGGCCGAATGCAGGGGAACATAGTGCGATACAAGTTGGATATTCTGCGCACCAACAGCGGATATTACCCGTTGTCGGTCAACACTTTCGGGCAAAATCACATAATACATATGGGCGTTGTGCTGACACTCGGCCGGAACAAATGGCCTTTGCAATAACCCATCATTTTCAAGCGGTTCCAACAATTCGTGATAGCTGTCCCACAATAACAGCCGGTCACGGGTGATCTGCTCAACTTCGCTTAGTTGAGCCCATAAAAACGCTGCAATCAATTCGCTTGGCAAAAAGGAAGAACCGATGGTCTGCCATGTATATTTATCTTTTTCTCCGCGCAAAAACTGGCTACGGTCAGTTCCCTTTTCGCGGATCATTTCGCAGCTAACGACAAGTGCTTCGTCGTTAATCTGAAGACTGCCCCCTTCGCCTGAAATTACATTTTTGGTTTCATGAAAACTGTAGGCCGCCAGATGACCGATACCACCGAGCCTTTTACCGCGATAGGTCGACATCACCCCTTGCGCCGCATCTTCCATCACATAGAGGCCGTGTTTTTCTGCAATTTCGATGATTTGCGCCATTTCGCAGCCAACACCGGCATAATGGACCGGGACAATCGCTTTGGTTTGCGCTGTGATTGCCGCTTCAACCAGCGTTTCATCAATGTTAAGCGTATCGGCGCGAATGTCGACAAATACCGGTACAGCCCCGCGCAACGCAAAAGCATTGGCGGTTGAGGAAAACGTGAAGGATGGCATGATCACTTCATCACCGGGCGACAAATCAAAAGCCAATGCCGCAATTTCCATAGCTGCGGTGCACGAATGGGTCAAAAGCGACTTGGCACTTGCAGAATGCCCCTGCAGCCAGCCCTGGCATTTCATTGTAAAGGCCCCGTCACCAGACAAATGACGCGAAGCAATTGCCTCCTCAATAAACCGGAATTCATTGCCAGTCGCGAACGGGCGATTGAAAGGAATAGGCTGATTGTTCAAATTTTCATCCACATTAGCAAAGTGTCCTTGGGCAAGAGTCCTATTGACTGGCAGACTTGGGAAACACAAAAAACTTGGTGGCCACAAACAGGAATAATGCAACCACAATAACCGCAGCGGCCTGAACCAGTTGGTGGGCATAACCCAACCTGTCGACAAATATCACCAGCATTAAAAAGTTCAAAACATAACCAAGCCCATAGGCCAGAAAAAACCGCGCACCCGAACTAATCCCCTGTCCTTTGGCATCAAAGGTCCAGTTCCTGTTGCCAAAATAGCTCAGTAATATTCCGACCGGATACAAAATACTGAGCGCCAGCTTTGGCCCGATACCCAGTGAGGTTATCAGCAGGTATACCAGATAACCGGCAAGATTGGACAAAACGCCTATGATAGCGAACCGCAACAATTGTCCCATCGGCAATTTCTTGAGCTTTGAAAGGGTTGAATCAATCATTATCAAGGATCGCCAGACCAAAACCGGAAGCGCCGAACCCGTTGCCGTTATAAAGCATGTAATACTCACCCATGTGATTAAAAACAAAGGGATATTCAATCATTTCACTGTCCCATCCTGACTCTGAAATATCGATACCCGCATCTTCCAGCTTCAACACCCAATGATCGCCATCAGCACTGAACGCATATCCTATTCTATAGGTCTCACCGTTGCCACTTCGATATGAAAACCACATATGATAAGGCCCGCCCGGTTCATGCATCACCGTTGGGCGGGAAAATGCCTGAGCAATGCCCAATTCATAGGGAATCGAGTGTTGATCCTTTTTCCAGTCAACGCCATTTTCAGATTTTGCATGATGCAGCACATGCAGCATTTCGCCGTTACCCGCATCCCAGGTAAGCGTTGAACCATACCACATCCGGTAATTTGACTGATCATCAACGGTTACCCATGGATAGGACAGGCTGATCGGGTCGCTGTCATCACTGCCCATAAAAGGCTGTTCTGAATCGAGCGCCAACGACATATCATCGTTCAATATCAGCCTCCCGATGTCTCCGCGCCAATGTTTTCCCGGTGGCACCTGCCAACCCATAAAGAGAATATAGCGCTTGTCGTCGACCTCGTAGCAATTACCAATACTGACACCATGTTCGTAAAAACTTCCGGATGCCCCGTACTCAAACACAGGTTCTTTGTGGATTTGAACCACCTGCCGGCTGACAATATCAATGTCTACCGCTCCAACCGAGGAACGGTTATTCTGATCACGACCACTATAAAAAACCCTGAAAACATTGCCCTGCAATGGCACGGCCAGCGGATTTGCCACATGGCTCATCAATTTGGGATGGAGCGCATCGATCGAATAAATCAATCCAAGTTTTTTCCAGCGCATTATTCAACCGTTCCACAGCATAGGGTAATCATATGTTTCGAAGACGGGTGCTTGGCACCCGTGAGCGTTCTGTTGCAGCACCAATGTAGACACCTTCGGCTTCACAATTGGAAAGGATCAATGTACCCGCACCAAGCACGCAGCGTGCGCCGATAGTAATGCCATCGCGCAATGTGGCGTTGACGCCGATAAAGCAGGCCTCTTCAATGCTGACATTGCCGGAAACCACCACATGCGAGGCGATAAATACATGATCTGCAATCGTTGAATGATGGCCGATATGGTTGCCGCTCCACAGGGTGACATTATTGCCAATTTTTACAAATGGCTGGATTGTATTGTCTTCGAAGATAAAACAGTTTTCACCAATATTGTGGTCGTTCAAAATTGTCGCCTTGGAGCTTACATAACTCGCAACTTTATAACCTAACGCCTTGATTGACAGATATTTTTCTTTTCGGACTATGTTGAGTTTTGAATAGCCAATCGCCACAAATGCGTGATGATTGTCTGCTGGGTAGTTATCGCCAACTTCTTCGAAAGGAACCACTGGAAGGCCGCAAAACTCTCTTTCAGACAAAAATTCGGAATCGACGCAAAAAGCAACAACTTCGTAATCAGAATCTTCGCTGAAATAATAATGAGCCAGTTCGGCAACCTGGCTGACGCCAAAAATGATCAATGGTTTTTTCATTGTTTTGGTCCTCATCGAAGTAGAATCACTTCAATTATTTAAAGTAGGGTGAGAATTGCATTCCAACAACAACGGCCAACAACAAAGGCCAATAACAAAGGAAAATTTCCTAGCCATTTGATGTACGGTTCGGAGTTGCCTCAAAATACAATACCAGAGCTTTTTTTGAGCGGCCAAAGGCTTTTTGAAGCCAGTGCAAAGGCCGCATTGTCACCCTGTTCAATATTATACCAATGAACCCTGGAAAATGGGTCTTGAATTTAACATTGCGATTGCCCGAAAGTTTTGTTCTTTCCAGTTTCGAGAGTTCCAGCTTGCTGTTTTCCGCCCGTTGAACCAGAAAGTTCGACACCGGCAAGAGGACATTGGAAACAGGAAAAGTCAATCCGGAATGGTGTTCAAGGTTCCAGTCAGCTCTTTTGGTTAAATCGGCAAGTGACGCGCTGGTATATCTGCGAAAGTGCCCAGCGATTTCATCTTCAATACCCCAATGATTCGGAGATGCGGGCACGAGACCGATCAACAGCCCCTCATCGCTTAAATATCGGGCTGCCTGCTGCATATAATTTAGTTCCTGATCGGCATCCAAATGTTCCATCACCATACAGGAAATGACCAGATCAGCCTTATTTTCCGGCGGGTCGGCCTCAAGGAAATCATCATTGCGGACTGTGTATTTTCCGCGCCTGATCTCTTCCCCAAACCGTTGTTTGAGGGCATCAGTCGTCGATGTTTCGAGATCAAATACTGTTCCCTGCCAACCGGCCTTGAGCAATAAACTTGAAATTTCGCCATTGCCCGGGCCAATTTCAACAAATCGACCGGGCTTCAAGCGGTCAACTCTTTCCTGCAAATACATCAACTGTAGCAAGGTGCCCGGAGGAAGGACTACCATTTTGCCTCCCTCTCGATGACTGTATCCACCAGATAGAGTGGCCGATGTCTGGTTTGGTCGAATATTTTACCGACATATAGACCAACCACACCAAGGCTGATCATTAACGCTCCGGTGGATACCAAGATCAGGGTGGCAAGGCTGGTCCAGCCCTCGGCAATGTCATTCAAAAAATACTGAAAGACCAGATAAACAGCAAACGCCACCCCGGATGTTGAAAACAACATGCCGGCAAGGACAATCCACTTAAGAAAGACTGTCGTCTGAAAGAACAACCCGTCGGTGGCATGTTTTAAAAGAGCTTTCCACGAATAGCTGCTCTTGCCGGTCAAGCGTTCCGCATGGGTGTAGTCAATGGTTCCCATCTGAAAACCGAGCCAGCGCAGAATGAACAAATAGTGCCGGTCTTTTTCGGTGAACAAATTAAAGCCGTCCACCACCTTTCGGGTCAGTATCGAAAACGAACCGGCACCGGGATTTATTTTCTGTTTGGTCAGTTTGCTCAGCAATTTGAAATAGAGCTTGGCCCCATAAACCCGGAAGGCAGAATGGTGTCTTTGAACCCGGATGCCGATGACATAGTCAAATCCCTCGGCCAGCTTTGCGCACATTTCAGGAATGATTTCCGGCGGGTCCTGAAGATCACAATCCATCACCACCACCAAATCACCTTTGGCTGCCTGCAGGCCTGCAGTAATGGCTATATGCTGCCCGTAATTCCGACTGAGCCTGATGCCATGTACCGCCGGATATTGTTTCTGAATTTCCAGAATTTTGTTCCAGGCCCCGTTTGGGTCGCGATCATCGACAAGTATGATCTCATATTGCTGCGCAATCTTTTCAACGCTTTCGGAAAGTCTGGCACACAGGTTTTCAAGACAGTCCACGCATCCGTAAACCGGCACAACAATGCTTATGGATTTCTGCGATGTGGTTTGTTTTTCTGCTTTCATCCTGATCAACTGTTTCTGTCAACTCTGTCCTGCCGCCACTGTTTATCGTCAAGTGGAACCCGCGAGGTAAAACCGAGCAATTGGCGGATAAACGGTTCCATTGGAACTGAGTTACCAAAAGCACGGGGAAAATCATACTGCTGTTTCAATATCGGGACAGTGTACATGTGGTTGATTGCCCGCCGCACCTTGCCGGAATGGTTTTCCCCGGCCCTGTGAAACACCATCGCATCAAAAATTACGACCGAGCCTGCCGGCATAGTGACAACCAGTTTATTGTTCTCCACATAATCTGCCGATGGATATACTTCGTTTTTGTGCGAAAATGGCAAGACCAGTGTACCACCGGTTTCTTCGCTGAATTCATCCATCGCAAACAGTGCATTCACCGCAAGCGGTTTGGAAATAACCCAGTTCTGATAAGGCAGGTCGCGATGCCACGAAGTTTGATGGTGGATAATACCCGGGCGATTGATAATCGCGTTCTGGAGATTTAGGATAAACCAGTTGCCAAGAATCTTCGCCATCACCTCCATAACCGTCGGGTTGGATGCAAGTTTGATAAAATCGGGATCATATAATAACGGCGCGCGACACATATCAAGTTCATTAAGTTCAGCCAGTCTTTCCTGGCCAAATTCCAACTCCTGAGTTTCATAAACCGCGTCGATTTTTTCTCGCCAGCCTTGCTGCTCGTCCGCGTTGAGCAGGCCAGGAATTATCGAGTAACCCTTCAACGCAACCTCCTCGGCATGGCGCTCGGCGTCGCTCTTGACATGGGTTTTTTCCGATATTCCGTATGATTTTTCAGTCATGACTCAAGCTCTTGTCCGGATGCACCAGCGACAGGTTTTTTCCACAATTAAACAATACATCCACGATACTCACCCCATGAACAAATTCGCCATACAATTGGTCATAGGTCGGGTAATGCGAATAATCGAACCAGGTCAGTTTGATATCAACCGCATTAAATAATTCTTCATCCACATAATCTTTTGCAGACGGGCCGGAAACATATTCGCTTGCATGGGCCTGACGACAAATGTCGGCAAGCCGTTCAGTTTTGCCCTCAATCAGCTGATAATCCCATGAATTTGTTATCAATGTGTCGATCGACAAATACCGGCACACCGCTTCAATAAATGCGCGGTTCATCACCGATAAATTCGAGTAGGTTTGATCAAGATATAAAGGTTTCAGCCAATCAGCAATTTCACTGAAATGAGGCGCTTTTTTGTAGTTGATCTCAAGACTGTTCCAATGAGAAGCCTGCCAGCCTGTACCATCTATCTCGGTATCTTTTATTTTTTGATGGTATCTGCCTTTGACCTTCACCGGCACGCTAAGCCATATCAGCCCGTTTGGTGTTTTTATCTTGTTGCGATTGCGCCAGTCACGCTTGGTATATTGCATATCATCGAACAGGATAAATTCATCAACTGAAGCTATCAGGTCGAAATACCCCTTCCACGGGATATAGTTCGATTGTGAGATAGCAACTTTCTTCAACTTTTTGATCCCGTCGGCGCGGTGGAAACCAGAGCTTGCAGATATTTTCCATAATCAGAAGTACCAAAGGACCTGGATTGTTCGCTCAAATCGGACGTGCTGATGTAACCCTTGTTATAGGCTATTTCTTCAGGGCAGCTGATCTTGAAACCCTGACGTTTTTCAATCGTACGAACAAACAGGGCGGCTTCAAGCAGATTGTCCGGGGTGCCTGTGTCCAGCCAGGTATATCCCCTGCCAAGGGTAACAACCTTGATCTTATTTTCCGTCAAGTACATCTGGTTGATATCCGAAATTTCCAGCTCACCACGAGCCGACGGTGTAATAGACTTGGCCTTGGCGACAACATCAGGTCCGTAAAAATAAAGCCCGGCGAGCGCCCAGTTGGATTTTGGATTCCGGGGTTTTTCCTCGATGCCGAGAGGTGTCATATCCGCGGCAAATTCAATCACCCCGTATTGGCCAGGATCGGTAACATGATGGGCAAACAGTACCGCCCCCTGTTTGATTGACGTTGCCTCGACAAGCCGCGCAGGCAGACCGTCACCATAAAAAATATTATCACCGAGAATCAAACATACCGGATTATCATCAATAAATGCCTCGCCCAGAATAAAGGCTTCACCAATGCCATTGGGCTGCAATTGTTCTGTGTATAAAAGCTCTATTCCCCATTGTGAACCATCACCCAGCGCCTCACGATAAATCGGCAGGTCATGCGGAGTGGAAATAATCAAAATTTCCCTTATCCCGGCCAACATCAGTGTCGACAGCGGGTAATAAATCATCGGTTTGTCATAGACCGGTAGCAGCTGCTTCGATATCGCCTGTGTCATCGGGTTGAGACGCGTACCGCTGCCACCGGCAAGAATGATGCCCTTCATCGAATAATTTCACTTTCCCGTTAGAATTTTGCGTAGCAATAATGTATCAAATCGCGAATGTACATCTTGCTGTTTATCAACTGAAGAAATCAATAAAGGCACCGATATTGACGAAAGAACTTTCAAGCAGAATTGTCGATACGGTTACGCATCTTGAACGCTCGCAGATCTGGATTGCCGAGGCTCAAAACGCCCTTCAATATATCAGCCCGCATCTGGAATTACCCAAGGGTGCCCGGGTACTGGAGATCGGTTCCGGTGCCTGTGTCCTGTTGGGGCACATGACGCTGGAATATGAGGCCCTGAATTTCACCGGCATTGAACCACTTGGCCCGGGCTTTGATTCTCTCAACAAATACATAAAATCCATCAAGGCAATTGCCGACGTAAATTTGCTTGAAACTTCCTACGAAGAGGCAAAGATCGACAAGCCATACGATCTGGTATTTTTGATCAATGTGTTTGAACACCTGCCAGACTGGCGTCATTTTCTAAAATTTGCCCGCGAAGCCATTGGTCAAAACGGTAAATGCATTATCCTTTGCCCAAATTACGGCTTTCCGATTGAATCGCATTATGGCTTACCTATTTTGTTCAATAAATCAGTAAGCTACAGAGTTTTCAAACAGCGAATTGCCAAATTTGACGAAGCCAACGATTGCCACGGCCTGTGGGATTCACTGAACTTTGTTAAATTCAGGGACGTTAAAAATGCAGCCCGAGAACTAAACCTGGATGTCCAGTTCGATCCCCGCATTTCATTCAAATTTATTGAAAGACTGAAGGATGATGAAGAATTTCGAAGGCGTCATGGCAAGCTGGGTACAATTGCGCGAATGATTGCAAAAACCGGGCTTCTCAATGTTTTCAAGCACCGGTTATTCTGGAACTATCATCCCTATATGCAACTTGAAATTACCCGCTCGAATTCAAATTCTAAATAGCTCCTGCATCATTCAGCCAGCCCCATTGCTGGTATAACCCTCAACAATATCGCTCAGAATTCGTTTGATCGCGTCTGAATCCCTCTTGCCCATTTGCTCGTGCAACTTCTCCAGTTTTGCCGAAAGTTCATCGAGAGGCAAAAACGGTTCATCAAGCTGACTGATTTTGGGGTGTTTGGTTGGCGAAGAATTTGCGCCTATCAACAGTTCCTCATAGAGTTTTTCACCCGGTCGAAGACCGGTAAATTCAATTTCAATATCACCATCCGGATTGTTTTTATCCCGCACACGCTGACCGGCCAATTGAATCATGGTCCGCGCCAAATCGACTATTTTTACCGGAATCCCCATATCCAGGACAAAAACCGCGCCGGCCTCTGCCATGCTGCCTGCCTGAATGACGAGGCCCACAGCTTCTTTGATTGACATAAAATAGCGGATCACTTCGGGATGGGTAACGGTAATAGGTCCGCCCTGTTCAAGCTGTTTGCGAAATTTTGGAACAACCGAGCCGGACGAATCAAGCACATTGCCAAATCGAACCATACAGAAAACCGTATTGCCGGTGTTCTCGGCAGCCAGTCCCTGCAGCACCATTTCAGCCAATCGCTTGCTGGCACCCATAATATTTGTCGGACGAACGGCTTTATCGGTGGAAATCAGAATAAACCGTTCTACTGAATGAACAACAGCTGCCCGGGCAAGCGTATTGGTGCCAAATGTATTGTTTTCAAGCCCCGCCACCGGGTTTTCTTCAACAATCGGCACATGTTTATAAGCAGCCGCATGGTAAATTATTTGAATTTTGTGAGTGGCAAGTAGGTGATTGACAATGGCCTCATCGCATACAGACCCAATAATAGATATAATTTCAGGAAATGAAGGGTTGTTCCCACCCGCCGTTCCTTCCTTAAGTTCCGCAGCAATTTCATCCAGTTCAGCAGAAATTTTGTAAAGCGCAATTTCAGACATTTCCAAAAGTACAAGCTTTTTCGGGCCAAGCCTGACCAGTTGGCGAACCAATTCATATCCGATAGACCCGCCTGCCCCGGTCACTAAAATGACCTTGTCCTGGATCAGGGATTGCAGCAATTCTTGCTGTTGGCCAACTGGCGAGCGGCCCAAAAGATCTTCAACCCTGATATTCTTGACACGCTCAATCGCAATCTTGCCTGTGACTATATCCTGAACGGATGGCAATACCTTGAAATCCACCGGGAAAGCTTCCAGCTGACGAACAATTTCAAACCGTTTTTCACGAGAGACAATCGTACTATCGAGAAATATATCACTCACCCGCTCCTTGGGGATGAGCTTGTCAAGAACCGAGGGTGGAAATATCTTGATATTATCCACCTTCTGGCCGTGCAAAGTTTCATCGTCGTCGACAATTCCGACGGGGTGATAATTGTTGACAAGGCGAAGGCTTCTGATCAGTTGCAATGCGGTTTCGCTGTAACCCCAGATGAGCACCCGTTTGCTTGATATTTCCCCGGCATCGTCATTCGCAATTCCACTGCTCAACTTGGCATCGCTAAGGTACCAGCTGGCGACCTCGCGGCTGGTCCAGACGAACAGAAATGACAGGGCCCAAAATGCAATGATCACCAACCGTGGCACACCTCGATTTATGACAAGTTCAACACCAGAGAGATAAACCATCAGCGTCCAGATCAATACAGTCAGTGAAATACCGGCAAGAGTTCGTCTGGAGCCTGAATATCCAACATTACGGGTAATTCGCCTGTAAATGCCTGCATAAGTCAGACTGATAACACCGATAATTGGCGCTGCAAGAAATACCAGCCACGGGAACAACCCGGACGGTATGATCAACTCACCAAAACGAAGTGCATAGGACGCAATCAAGGCCAGTAAAATCATTGAAGAATCACTGAACTGCAAAATCATCCGTTTTTGCCGACGGGACAAATGCAGAAGTCGTATTTTGAAACTGTTCAATGTTTGAGAAAGCATCAGGTTTCTTTTAACTACCAATTTTCCTGCAAATCACCAAAATAGGTCTGACAATATTCCAGCGCGCAAGGGTTGAGTACACACCAATTCCGTTCCACGTCAATTTAATATCATTACTAACAACTGTCTGTGGCATTATGCCGGATCAATAATTCCAAGTCGGCTGGTGGATTTTGCATCCTCCTGCCACCAGGACCGGTTGGCGAGATACCACTCGATTGTCATCTCCAGCCCCTGTTGAAATCCGGTTTCTGGCCGCCAGCCAAGGTCGCGTGCAATTTTTCCGGCGTCAATCGCATAGCGATAATCATGTCCGGGCCGGTCTTTGACAAACCGAATTTGCTCACGGTAGGACACCGCGTCACCCCGGCCTTGTTTCCGGTCCAGTATTTCACAAATTCGGGTAACAATATCGATGTTGGTATGTTCACTATTGCCGCCGATATTATAGGTCTCGCCGGCTTGGCCCTTTTCAAGCACCATTGATAATGCCTGCACGTGATCATTAACGTAGAGCCAGTCGCGAATGTTGTCGCCTTTTCCATAAACCGGAATATCCTCCCCCGCCAACGCAGTTTTAATAACTGTCGGAATCAGTTTTTCGGGATATTGAAACGGTCCGTAATTGTTGGAGCAGTTGGTGACGATGGTTGGCAATCCATAGGTGCGCTGCCACGCCCGCACCAGGTGATCAGAGGCAGCCTTGCTGGCCGAATAGGGTGAACTGGGATCATAGGAAGTTTGCTCGTTAAACAGTCCCTCAGCTCCCAAGCTGCCAAATACTTCATCGGTCGACACATGCACAAAACGAAACAAACTTTGCACATTGCCGGGCAAATTTTGCCAATGGGCAAGGGCTGCATCAAGCAGCACGGAAGTACCGACAATATTTGTATCAACAAATGTCGATGGCCCGTCGATTGAGCGGTCCACATGGCTTTCGGCAGCCAGATGCAGCACCGCATCTGGTTGAAAGCGCTTAAATGCAGCAGCCATTGCGGCATTGTCCGTAATATCTGCATGGCAAAATTGATAATTTTGATGGTTGGAAACCTCAACAACTGTGCGCTGGTCTCCGGCATAGGTCAACTTGTCAACATTGAAGACTTTATGACCTTTGCCAATCAGCAATCGCACTGCTGCTGAACCGATAAATCCGCACCCGCCGGTGAGAAGTATTTTCATAT
>JALTNS010000363.1 GCA_027000565.1 Rhizobiaceae bacterium
ATACATTGTCGATAAAATTTTTCACCAGCGCTTTGTTGGTAGCGGTTTTGTCGAGATCGCTAACCTTTACCGTACCATCAATCTGCGTTCGGCCTGAAGGGTTTTTTACAGCAACAGGCGAAAGGTTGTCCCAATGTTCGACGATTTTTTCACCTTCAACGCGAAACACATCGAACGCAACCAAAGGCACCGGCCCAAACCCTTCATAAACACCGTGCAAAATACCAATATCGCCATCGATGATCACCCGGGAGAGGCTGTATTTGAACTTCGGATTTCCGGCAATCACTGCCCGGGCCAAACCCTTTAACGCCTTAAGACCGGTGGGCACCGATTGATTATGCTGGATATAGGGTTCGGCAAAATAACGATCGACCGCACTAACATCTTTTTTGACCATGAGTTCGTTTATGGCAGAGGTGACGATCTCGCGAGTGTTTGTCGCGCTGGCGGTGGCAGTCAGCCCAAAAGAAAGAGCTAGCGCGGCAGTGACCGCAATGAGGTTTCTCGATAACATGTTTAGGTCTCCTGAAATTACCAGCACCCATTTGCTGGTTTTGAAAACCATCGCACATTGCGTAAGGTAGCATTAGATGACATAATTATATTTCATTAATCGATAATTTGATGGAATTTATGCATAATCACCTTCACGCATTGGCGGTGTTTGCCCGTGTGGCAGAGGCAGGATCGTTCAGCGCTGCATCTAAAAAACTCGGAATTTCGGCCTCTGTAGTTAGTCATCATGTGACTTCACTTGAACGGCATCTGGACACACCCTTGATCTATCGCACCACCCGCAAGCTTAGCTTGACAGATGCCGGAAAACGTCTTGCACTTTCTGCAAATTTGATGCTGCAAACGGCGGAAGAAGGCTTTGGCGAGATACTTCAGCAACGCTCATTACCGCAGGGCAGTTTAAAAATCACCGCCCCGGCTGTGCTGCAATATGCCCGGTTCCTTACAAGAGTATCAACCTTTTTGAAACACCACCCACGGACCGATATTTCAATCGAGTTTAGCGACAGGCAATCCAATATTGTCGAACAGGGATTTGACCTTGGCTTTCGGGTTGGTCAGTTGGACGACTCATCTCTGATGTCACGCAAACTGGCCGAAGGGAGATTGATCATATGTGCATCCGATGATTATCTTGACAAAATCCCGCCAATTCGAACACCAAAAAACCTTAATAACCTCGAAATGATCGACCTCGCCGGCGTATCGAAAGTCATCAAGCTTTGCCCAACAAAAAAAACCGCACAGGGTTGTTCAATCCGCATTCCGCACAGAATTTCTGTTGATTCCGGTTTTGCCGCCCGCCGCATGGCGGAAGAAGGTTGTGGTATCGTCATGTTACCAGATTTTTTTGTAGCCGCAGCGCTCGAAGATGGTCATTTAACCCATATCTTGCCCGATTGGCAGGCCCCGTCTTTTGGTATTTATGCGGTTTGGCCACCCAATAAAGGCACCAATTACCTGCGTTCGACATTCCTGGATTATATTGCAGCCATTGCAAAAACCGACCCAAAAAGCGACAAGGTGTTTGTAGCAAAATCCTGAAGGTTGTTGAAAAAATACCCAGTAACGAAATTTTTCAAAATTTAGAGGCACTCGATGAAAAGCCAACAGACCCTGATTGAACTTGTCAAAACCGGTGCTGAAGATGCAACAGCAATTGCTGCACCGGACAGGCCTTCCCTCACCTATGGGCAATTGCGACAACTGGTTGAAACCACAATTGCAGGATTAAACAAAAAGGGCCTTGGCCGCGGCGACCGGGTGGCAATGGTGCTGCCCAATGGTCCGGAAATGGCAAGCGCATTTATTGCTGTCGGCGCAGGCATGACCACCGCTCCGCTTAATCCGAGATACCGCGAGGATGAATTCAAATTTTACCTCGAAGATTTGAATGCCAAGGCGCTATTGGTCGAACAAGGCAGCGACAGCGCTGCTGTCGCTGCAGCGAACACACTTGGCATTCCAGTCATTACGCTGATTGTCCCGGACGGCTCATCCGCTGGTTACTTCGAACTTGCAGGAGAGACCATCGGCAAGTGCACAAAAGACGGTCCGGCAAGGCCTGATGATACGGCTTTGGTCCTGCACACTTCAGGCACTACTTCGCGGCCCAAAATCGTACCACTGAGCCAGAAAAATATCTGTGTTTCCGCGGCAAACATCGCCCGAACCCTGCAACTGGTGCCCGATGACCGTTGCCTTAATATCATGCCTCTGTTTCACATTCACGGGCTGATTGCGGCTGTACTGGCAACTTTGCGCGCCGGTGCCTCAATTTATTGTACGCCGGGCTTCAATGCCTTAAAATTCTTCCCCTGGCACGATGACTTCATGCCCTCCTGGTACACCGCTGTGCCAACCATGCATCAGGCAATTCTTGCCCGCGCCGAACGCAACAAAACCTCGGTTGATAAAAGCCGACTACGGTTCATCCGTTCCTCGTCCGCATCCCTGCCACCGCAGATTATGACTGAGATGGTGAAAGTCTGGGGATCTCCGGTGATCGAAGCCTATGGCATGACCGAGGCGGCCCATCAAATGGCATGTAATCCGTTGCCGCCTGGAATCCAGAAGCCTGGCTCTGTTGGACTGGCCGCCGGTCCGGAAGTGGCAATCATGGACGAAGCCGGAGGATTTTTACAAACTGGAATAATCGGCGAAATTGTCATCAAGGGCGACAATGTTACGAGTGGCTATGAAAACAATCCCAAAGCCAATGATGAAGGTTTTACCAATGGCTGGTTTCGAACCGGCGATCAGGGCCTGATTGATAAAGATGGCTACTTACATCTGACCGGGCGGTTGAAAGAGATCATCAATCGTGGTGGCGAAAAGATTTCACCACGCGAGGTTGATGAAGTCATCATGAACCACCCGGCGGTGGAACAGGTCGTGACTTTTGCCGTCAAGCACGCCAAACTCGGTGAAAACATTGCCGCCGCTATAGTACTGAAAGAGGGTATGGAAGTGGATGAAAAATCTATCCGTGATTTTGCCGCTCTCTCACTTGCAGATTTCAAAGTGCCGCGAACGATTGTGTTTCCAGACGAAATACCCAAGGGTGCCACCGGCAAGCTACAGCGCATTGGCCTTGCCGAAAAACTGGGGCTTCAATCATGAAAATTTGCATTTACGGGGCAGGTGCCATTGGCGGCTATCTTGGCGCGATGTTGGCCAAGAAGGGCGATGCTGAAATCAGCCTGATTGCTCGC
>JALTNS010000364.1 GCA_027000565.1 Rhizobiaceae bacterium
ATTTTGTTACGGCTTGCCAGAGCCAGAATCACTTGCGGCAATGCTTCGCGGGTTTCCTGATCTATCAACTTGATATTGAAGGAAGCCTTGTCGCCCTTGACCACCAGGAAATTGTCGAGATTGTAGACCACACCCGCATTGTCAATCAGCAACAGGCTGACAACACCATCCTTGATTTTCGCCATTTCACCTTTAAGCGGTTGTCCGCTGGTAACATTGGCGCTGCTCAGTTTCAGCGAAGGTTTTGGCATTTTTGAAAATCTGGTGGATTGTAAAAATTTTGCCACTGCACATTGTTCTTTGGCTATCAACCGGGTCTGAACATCAGGCTCCATGTCAAATTCGGCCTTGAATGCGGCTTCCATTTCCTGAATTGGTTCAAGAGAGGAGACATATCCCTCAATCTGGATAGAGTTTTCGGTAATATCAGTCGCCGAAACGAAAAAACACGGGCCGCCATCAAACAGGTTCAACCATTTGATCATCGATAAAGGTGGTTGTTTTGGTTTTTTGGCAGGTTTAGTTTTATCTGTCTGTTTTGCATCCGGTGTCGTCTTGCCACCTTCAGCCACTTCAGTCGGTGTTTTGGGGCCAAGGAAGTCATCCAGCATGCCGGTTGTATAGGCGCCACCGCCAACGGCTGCCAGCAATACAACCAGAAGTCCGGCAATCAGGCCGCCACGCGATTTTTTAGGAGCCACTTCCGGTTCCACCGGAGGTGGCGAATAATGTGGCACGAAACTGCGCTCAGGTGTAAGCCCGTCAACCGGTTGTGGTTGCGGATTTACAAAAGGGTTTGACGGGTCAGGTATTGATCCGCCCACCGGTGGCTGGCTGGAACCGGGCGGCGCCGCACTGCCAGCTGGAGGCTGGCTGTAACCAGGCGGTTGACTGACCGGTGGCATGCTGGCAGGCGGTTGGCTGTATGCCGGCGGCTGACTGGCAGGTGGCAGAGATGACGGGGCAATGACCGTGGCCATTGGCTCAACAGTGCCTGGAGGAATGCTGCGGGATTCTGTTACCCGCGAAACTTCAGGCGGAAACAACCAGTCAACAATCGCTGCCATGCTTTCCGGCCTGTCATCCGGATTTGGTTGTAACATCGCATGGATAATCGGCTGCACCATCGGGTCGACCCATGATAAATCGGGCACTACTCGGCGCTTTTCAATGACCTCAACCTGTGAGCCGCTCATATCGAGTGAATCGCCCGCCAGGGCGGCTGCAAAAACCAGACCAAGGCTGTAAATGTCAGAGCGCTCGGTCACATTGCCATCAAACAATCCCAGTTGTTCTGGCGAAACATAATTATATTTGCCGGCAAATTTTCCGCCTAACAGGGTGCCACCGCCAACACCGGCAGCCTTGGCAATGCCAAAATCGATAATCTTGGCTTTTTTCTTGTTTTTCACATCCACCAGAATGATGTTGTCCGGCGAAAGGTCGCGGTGAATAACGCCTGCTTCATGGGCCGCATGCAAACCTGATGCAACTCCGGCAATCATCTTGCGAGTCTCGTGAAGTTCCATCGGCCCTTCAAGCATGCGATCGGCGACGGATTGACCGTCAACAAACTCCATCGCCAGATAGGGTCGGCCGACGCCTGGATCCACTGTGAAAACGTGATAGCGGACAATCGCGTCATGCGACAGATGGTTGAGAACAGATGCTTCTTTTCGAAACAGAGCCAGGATGGTTTCATCCTTGGCAAATTCCGGCAATACGATCTTGATCGCAACCACATCACCCGTCTGGATATTATGGCCGCGATAAACCTCGCCCATGCCACCCATGGCAATGCGCTCGTCAATTTCGTAAATGCCGTTCAGTTGCGTTCCAGGGGCAACGCCGTCTGATAAATCGACATAGGTTTTATCGTCCGAGGACATAGTGCCGCTTTATCCTTTCAGTGACCGATTCTGGCAGTGCCAGATGCCTTATGGCATTTGACAACAACAATGGTAACGTTATCTGTGCCACCTCGCGTTAATGTCATGTCCATGAGCATATCGCACCCGACTTTCGGATGTCGCCCGTTGATTGCCTCAAGCACTTCGTGATCTTCAACGTGGGCTGTTAGACCGTCGCTGCAAATCACAAATGTATCACCTGATTCAATAGTGCCCTGTTCCAAATCCAGCTGGGGCTCTTCTGTGACACCAATGGCGCGGGTTATTACATTTTTTCGAGGCCAGTTTTCGGCTTCTTCTTCTGTAATCAATCCCCGATCGAATAACTCCTGTACTTCTGTATGATCTTTCGACAATTGGGAAATTTTTCCGCGTCTGACAAGATACACCCGGCTGTCGCCTGACCACACACAGGCATAATGCTTGTCATAGGTTAACAATGATGCAAGCGTTGAACCGATTGTTCCACCATTTCGCTCTTCCGCTATAGACCTTATTTCACTGTTGGCTTTGGAAATCCGGTCCTGAAAGCGGGCAAGCAAATCCCGGGCAGAAATTGGTGAACCGATAGTTTCTGCATGTTCGACTATGCTGGCCGATGCAATTTCACCGGCATCATGCCCGCCCATACCATCGGCAACCAGCCAGACACCGTTGTCCTGATTGACAAAATATCTGTCTTCATTGAGCTCGCGCACACAGCCCGTATCGCTGGCAGCCCAATAGTCGAATCTAAATGCGTGTTCACTCATATATTTGCAGATACACGACGTTAACCGCGTCCTCTCTCCAGCGCGCCCTCACCAAATCTGTTTGGCAAATAAATCGCAAATTTACAAGTATGGATGCCATTCATAGCGCAATCATTCCACGCCGCCGGTAATCATGCTGGTAAAGAAATAGGGATCAGGCAATCCCTGTTGTGAATATACAATCGGCCCGAAGTTGGCGCCGCCATTTGTCCACCAAAATGACCGCCCCTGACAGGCGGCGCGGTAGTCGGAATCTGATATTTCGGAAATCAGTTCGCCAACCCCAACATCGTCCCGCCGCCAAAGTGTTCCGTTGTTAAAATCCTCTCCGGGGCTTTCTATATCATCGGTTTCCTGTTTCGGCGGTTCCAGACCATCAGCAAGAGTTTTTGCCTCGATTTCGGCGTCTTCTTCCAGGGTGTGTAACAGTTTTTCGTCGAGGCTCGCATACCAGTCTTCATTTTTAGCCCTGACGGGCGGCATCAGTCCGTTGCCACCATCATCGTAATACAAGATAGCCAATGGGAAAAAACGTCCGACCTGATCCACGGACGGCATTATTGCGCCCATGCAATCAACCCCGAATATTTCCCTGCCCCCCCAGAAATGCCAGATTGGCGCAATCAGATAGCGGTCCTGCCACTCGCGACCCAAATCATTGCGACTGGCTGCAACAGCCGATTGAAGCCATGTCTCGAATGGTTCGAGGATTGAACGCGGTATATCGAACGCCACAAAATCCCGTTTTTGCGGCAGCTTACCGAATATTCCAAATCCCATTGATTAAAGTCCTGTTGGGCACTTAAATTGTGCCAGAGCCGGTAGGGAGAACGGATTGGAAATCGATCCTACCTGAATTTTATACGATACACCGCGACCGCCGATTACAAATCTGGCATTGAGTATGTCCCCCCGTCTGGACACATTGCCCGCTCTTAGAAGTCGCATGAAACCCCAGGGACCATTAAACGATATTTGCGCCTTGCGGCCTTCCAGCTCAGGTACCAGCGAAATGCTGGCAGAACCTGAACTGCCACTTGCCGGCCACATAAAGGTTTGTGGTGAATTACCAACCTGCCTTGCTTCTATGACTGTCCCGTTAACATTCAACAATGCCATTTCAGCATCACCGGAAATAGTGTTGGGTGTTACTGTCAGTTGAATACCCGGAGCAGAACCGCCGGTCGGGAAAAACGCCTCGCGAATTTGGGCGGCCCGCTGAAAGTCCTTGATCGCGGTTTTGGACAATTCTCGCCCAAGCCTTGTATCCGATTTCCATTTCCAGGTTTTGCCGCTTATATCAGCCATTGGTGCAAGGTTTTGGGCAAAAAACCGGTCCAGTACACCATTGGGTGCAAACAGCCGTGCAAAATCGCTCATCGGCACATCACGTCGGCTTCTTCGGGAAAATGGATAGCGATTTGAAATCACCCGTGAGCATGATCTCGTCACGGTGCTGGCAAGCATCTGGTTAAGTTGCGAAATTGACGAACCGGCTGCATCACCTTCAAAATCATCCACCGCTGACTGCACCATTTTCGCAAGCGAACGCGGTAGCCTTGAAGCATTGGCCCGCAGATTTACGACCTGAATCTGCAAGTTTTCATTGGCCCGCTGCGTTTGAGACGGATTGACCGCCGCCAAAACCAGGCTTTGATAGACTTCATAAAAATTCTGGATCAGCGTGTCGATTGGTCGTCGACCGCTCTGGCCATCAACAAGTGTGTGATAGGGCTTGAAATAGGCTTCAATATTGGCGCCGGGAATGACTTTCTTGCGAGACCCACCGCTGCCGCCGAGAACAGAACCAGCCCTCCTTTGTGACTTTTTAAGCGCCAGATCGATACCGATACGCGACAGGCCTTTGGCCCGGTCACGAATTCTTCGGGCTGCAATTTTGGCAACGTCACCACCCAATCCGGATGTTTTGGAACCAACATTGGCCAGAAGATCATCACCTCCTTCAGGAGCATCGCGGGTAAGTGCCGTTTCATCCTTGATGGACTCGAACAGTTGTTTAATGGGTGATGTCGGCGCAGATGCCGCAGAAAGAGCGACATATTGCGGTTTGTCGTTTGACATCGACCGGAATTTCAAATTGGCAAGCACCTTTTCCCACTCGGCGATAAACTCCTTTCGGTAACGCCGCAACATTGCCGGACCAAGCGTGCTGAATTGTTCTTCAACGGCGTCCTGCTCTCCCAATTCACCCATAACCCATTGTTCAGCTACGAGTTTTTCAGCAACGGCACCTAATTGAGTCAGGAAGAACTGATGAAATCCGTTATAAGTATATAGTCCTGGCACAGACAGTTGCTCGATGTCTGAACCATCAACAGTTTCAAACACCAGAGCGGTGTCGGCACCGCCGCGGGTAACAACATTCCAGTCTTCAAGCTGGGTGGAATTGGCAATCGACTTGATAAGAGCATAGGCGCGATCACCCATATTCATGCGTACAAGCGCACGCTGGGCATTTTCAACGAGAGGACCATTCAATTCAAAACTTGGTCGACGTGCCACATCCAGCGCCAGCATGGCGCGCAAGTGTTTTTCAAGTTCAATACGCGTATTACGCAGATTGGGACCGGGATAAAGGTCTTCTTTCCAGTCCCGCTGCATCCAGGCTACAATCAGTTCCTTGTCAACTTTGGGAGCCTTTCCGCCAAGCATCAAATAGACTTTCAGCGCCTCGTAAACCACAATTGGATCATTCAGACTGGCTTCGATCTGACGCTCAAGACGCAGGATCAAGCGGGATCTGAACATCCGTTCCAGTGCATGGCGGTAGGTGGTTTTTGCAGCCGAGACCAAACGACTTCGCTGGGACAGCCCGAAAGTCTCGGAAACCGGCGTTTCTTCATTGCGACTTTCATAGCCCGAAGGCATGTAGCGCAGTTTTTGCAGCATCTCCAGGGTGCTTGCAACATCGACATCAGAAACCGTGTCTGATTTCAGCATGTTGTCGGCAATGATGCGATACTCATTGATCGAGTTTTCGGTGGCCGCAATCAAAACCCGGTTTTGATAATAACTCCAGCCCCAAATTCCGATAGCACCAAGCGTGATGATTGATATTACGGTAAGTGAACCGTACCAAAATATTGCAGCCCGACGAACCGCGGACATATCCCGCGAAACCCAGCCGGCTTCCGCAAAAATCACCTTGCGCAATAAATCGTGGAGGAAATAACTGCGGCCCTGCCCTGAATAGTGCCTTGGCACGCCGGTATCACCAAAGCTGCGATCCATTGCCCCCAGCACCCGGTCTATCGGGGTGCCTTCCTGGGTTCCCGACGAAAAATAAATGCCACGTAGATTGGCATTGGCCTGATAACGCGTTGGCTCAAATATCCGTTGCATGAAACTGGCAATTGGATCTTTGAGGCTGGCAAACTGCGCTGGAAAACCAAAAATACTGATGCGGGAAATCGGATCCGGCTCTTCCTGCAGACGATCTGGCAGCTCCTCGGTCAACCGCCGTACCAGCGCATCAAATTCAGTTGGAATCTCTCCAACCATGTTCTTTTTGCGGTCCTGGGTCTGGAATGTGGCGCCCCAGACCTTGCGACGACGACTTTCTGTGAAATTGCCAAAATATTCGGTGAAACCGGCGATCAAATCAGCTTTGGTGAACAAGACATAAACCGGAAACTCGATTTTCAACTCACTGTGAATTTCAAGCAACCGTTTGCGGATGGCAGTTGCATGGGCATCAAGCTCCTGCCCGTCCATGGTCATGATGTCTTCAAGACTGATGGCAACAATAACCCCGTTTATGGGCTGCTTGGCACGGTGGGTCTTGAGCAAAGTAAGGAAAGACAACCAGCTTTTTTTATCCGATTCCTCATCGGAATCCTGCGTGGTGTAACGCCCGGCAGTATCGATCATCACCGCTTCTTCAGTAAACCACCAGTCGCAATATCTCGTGCCGCCTACACCGGCGACCGCCGCGTTGTCACTGCCCAGTGGAAACTTCAGGCCGGAATTCACCAGTGCGGTTGTTTTACCGGCACCCGGCGGACCTACAATTATGTACCAGGGTAATTCATAAAGAAATGCCCGCTTGCCACTGGATTGGCGCAAAGTCTCGATTGCCTCGGACATGCGTTCGGCGAGCATTTCGCCATCACCTTCATCATCTTTGGAATCCGAAAGTGCATCTTCAAGGGCTTTTTCCGCTTTGCGCCGTTTGTAATATTTGTAGCCATATATTCCGATAACCAGCGCAAAGACGAAGAATATAATAAAAAACCGGGTCCAAAAGCCGCTTAGCGGCCTGACTTCGCCAAATCCGATTATCGGGCCGGCAAACCAGATCAATGCCGCAAATGCCAGCAGCCCGATTACCACAGAAATTCTGAACCGCCACTTTTTCATGTCAATTGGAACCGTCCGTTGGCAACACCGGAATTTCGCTGTCGTTCAGCGCTTCTTCGCGTTTTATCAAAATTTCGACCCGACGGTTTTTTGCCCGGCCTTCTCTGGTTTTATTGGTCGCCACAGGTTCGTCAGCACCTTTACCTTCAATCACAATTCTCGATTTGTCGGTGATACCCTTTGAAATAATTTTGGCAACCGAAGTTGCCCGGGCAACGGAAAGCTCAAAATTGGATTTAAAACGACTGGTTGGGCTGGTTTTGATACTATCCGTATGGCCAAAGATAAATATCGGGCCCGGCTCACTATCCAGGGCCATAGCGATGCGCTCGGCAACTTCCGCAAACTTCTTTTTGACCTCCGCTTTGCCGGAATCAAATAATATGAGATTACTGACCTTTACAACAATGTGCTCGCCCAATGGATCAACTGCGATCGTACCTTGGTCAATCTCCGGTTTCAGGGCTTCACGAATCCGTTGTAACTGGCCGGTATTCTTGGGAACGATATCCGGCAACGGCGCAAAGGCTGCCCTTTCAATGGTGATCATCTCGCTGGGGTGGATTGTCACCAGCGTATCCGCCAGGGCTTCTGAATCGCCACCAAGCAAAAAGCGGAACAGCAAAAACATTCCGAGCAATGCCACACCGGCAAAACTGGCAATCGCCCAAAGTGGTACTCTGGAACCAAATTCCTTGATCTTGAGTTCCATACCCCGCCAGCGTGGCGAAATATCATCATCACTGCGGGCCCGCAAATGGCGAAGCGCCTGATAAACATCACGTCGAATGCGCTGCAATTCCACATCGCCACCGGCCGCACCGCGATATTGGCCTTCGAATCCAAGGCAGAGGCAGGCGTGCATGAGTTCGAGCAAATCATAACGTGGCGCCGGATTTGCCAGAACCTTGTTTAACTCTTCAAAAAAACCGACACCGGATGTACGCACCTGAAAAAACTGTGCCAGCATGCTGTATTGCATCCACACATGGCGGTCGGTTCCCGGCAGGTTTTGAACAATATCATCCGCCGTACCGCATAGAATATATTTGGCAACCAGCGCATCTTCCTTGCTCACCCCGGAATCAAGCGCCCGTTTTTCAAACTCGGTAATCGAGTTTGCCACATGGGTCATCAGCGGCATGGCCTGCATTTCAACAATCAGTAACCGAAGCCGACCCAAAAGTATCAATAAAGACGCAGCCGCAGCCGTCATCGCGTTTGCAGCGGATATTTCTGCCCCGTCGCGGGCATTTAACGCCACTTCAAGGGGAATCTTTTTTACCGGTTCGGCTTCAACGTCCTGGGGATGCTGCAAAACATCGGGATAATGTGGCTGGCCGGCACTTTGTCCCTGCATCCACGCATCGGGTGCCGGATGATTGACCCCGTAACCCGCAGCCGCACCGGCACCGGGAGGGGCGGCCGGGGCCGCGCCCGGCATGCCATGAGGCACCAGTGGTGTTCTTGGAGGTGGGGCTTGTGGTATTGGCGCTGCCCGTTGTGGAGTTGCCGGTCGTGGCGGAACGCCGCCTGGCCGTGGCGCACCACCGGGCGTTGGACGTATTACAGTCTTGCCACCTCCACCAAACGGGTCGTCTTTACCACTCATCTACGATCTTCCATAATTGCCCAAAGATCCAGCTGCAATTCTGGCCAGTCGCCCGCAAAATGCAAGCCAATACTGGCAGCCACGCTAAATTCTGGCCAAAGGGCTGAGGATTTATCAAGGTAAAAATATACATGATCTGAAATTGCCCGTATCTGTCGTGGCGGCGTTGGCATGTGAACCAACTCGATACCAGGCAAATGGGTCTGGACAATTTCGTTCATTTTATTGTTCGGCCCAACCTTGCAAAGTGCCGAAAACTGTTGCTGAATTTCGGTCAGCGGCTTGCTGGCGGAAACCTCGATCACAAAAGTTGCATGCTGGAACAAGGAGCGGTCAGTAACTGAGGCAAGATAGGCATTTGCAGCGCGTTCGATAAGTTCAAGACGAATGGCCCGCCCCACATCAAGGCTCAACAGCCGTTGAATATCACTGACCACCGGCTCAAACACACTGTCGAGCGAATCCTGATCGTAAGCTGCATATTCCGGTGCCATGCGTTTGGGCGAGAATGTCCACAATTCGCCAACCACCCGCAAAAGCTCCTGGTACAATTCCACCGGATGAACATATTTCGAATTTCTCATATGCTTTAGCAGATTGATTTGCCGGTTGAGCATTTGCAGCATGAAATAATCAAATGTCTGCAATCCACCACCGGAACTCGGGTCAGCCGCATAACGCGCCAGGGTTTCAAGTTTTGTATCAATCCAGCCGATCACCCGTTCCAGCCAGCCATTGACCACAGGATGGGCATGGCAAACCACAACCGGTGGCGCAAATGTTTCATCCAGCAAAATGGTTTTGTCACGAACTTCGAGAATGCGCGCAACTTTCAGACAGTGAAAACCCGGCTTAGGTGTTTTCCTGATTTCGAATGACAATCTTGGATGGGCAACCTCGACTTCCTCTTCCACGTGCATGTTGGACGACGAATCGACCAGAGTTTCAAGATCGCGGATATAGCGGCTGCCACTGGTGGCTTCCTGCATATCAACTTCGCGACCATTGACTGTGGCCATCGGCATTGTCAGCCAGACCAGCTGCTTGCTGGCATTGTCGGGTACATCAATCGGAATTGCCAATGGGCTGGTCCCCGGCATGTCAAACGGCGTGCCATCCTGGAATATCCCGCTGCAGCGGCGCAAACCGAATTTGTTTTGCTGCGCCATGTCACGGTCAATTTCAAGATCGAAAAAACCCCACGGATAAGGCGAGATGTGCCGGACCCTGGTTTCAATCAGGTTTTCGATATACCGGTCAGATTGCTGCAGATGATGCTGCCTTAAAAACAGCCCTTCAGACCACGCAACCTTGCTGTACCATGACATGTAATACTCGGCTCCCTAATGTGGTTGTCTCACATTTATGCAACATCTTTATCGAAATCTACAATCCTCCGATATGCAAAATATCACTTTCAGATTCAATTTTTCTGAATTTTTCGCAATATTGTACCGCCAGCTTGCAATCACTTGACCACAAGTTATTGAAATTACCACTGTTTGACAACCATTGTTGCCGATATTATCGGCAATCAGGCGGCTGCCATCACACGGTATTCAACGTATTTCATTCCGGCAATACCACCCAGTACAATGAAAATGAATGTGATCATTGATCCGACCGCCAGGGTTGAAAACCCGGACAAGGCCTGTCCGACAGTACAGCCGAGAGCAACAACACCACCAACGCCCATGAGGGATGCGCCAAACATGTTGTTGAGAGTATCCGACGGATTGGCAAAAGTGATAAGGCTGAATTTGCCTTTGTAAAGGGCGCCAAGTGTTCCGCCCAACAGGGCGCCAAGCGTGGTTACTACACCAAAACCCGGTGCGCCAAGCGCGGTAAACCGCATCAGATAATCTATCGAATCACCGGTTGGTCGCACATATGTCAGTGAGGCAATTGGCACAACCTGATCGGCAAATTCGTCAAATGCCAACCCGGTCAGCATCCAGCCTGCAACAATGCAAAGTCCGATGCCAACACCCGCTACCAGGTGACGGGCAGATTTGCGAAACGAAGCATCCTTGAAACAATAAATCAGAAGCGCAGCCACAATAACGATCATTGCGCCTAAATTTGCGGTTTCCGCATTAATGCCCGAAAACAGCGAAATTATAGAACCGGCGCTTTGTGAACCGAGCTCATAATCGGTCAAATCCACCGTGGATGGCGCAAATGCTGCGACCCGCACCGGCCCAAGTATGCCGCCAATGGTCATAAATGCAAAAATACCGGTTACGATGAGAACCAGAAAAGAGCGCAAGTCGCCTGCCCCGGCACGCACCAGATTACGGCTTACACAACCACCGGCAAATACCATGCCGATACCGAACATAAATCCGCCAACGACATTTCCCAGCCAGTTGAAGCTGGTGGTGAGATACATCGCGCTGTTGATGTCTGATATTCCGGAGCCTTTAAGAAATGTCGTGCCGATTATGGCAACGGCTGCAGCCAGCAGCCAGGATCGAAAGCGCCGGTAATCGCCGAAATTGAGGATGTCCGAAATTGACCCCATGGTGCAGAAATTGGTGACATAAACAATGAAACCGAAAACAATACCGATTGCCAATCCAACCATCCCGACGTAAAAGCCGGGTTGTTCCACAATTATTTCCCTCAGGCTATCGATCATCGTTTTCTCCCCCGTTTGATCCATTCGCACTATATAGAAATGTTAATACATGCGAATAATATAATGCGCAATTGTCAAGGGTGTCGCGCAACAGGCCATCGGATACAAATAAGGTCTGCGAACTTTGTTGGAGATGATTTTACAAATCCCGGCCGATTCCCATCACTTCGCGCGGTTTATATGCGCTTTCCAAATGAGCGATCTGCTCATCTGTCAGTTTGATGTCCAGTGATGCAATGGCCTGATCCAGTTGTTCAATTTTTGTTGACCCGATTATTGGCGCAGTCACAAAGGGTTTGGACAGTATCCATGCATAGGCAATCTGCGCAGCTGAATAGCCCGTTTGTTCGGATATGCTGACTACGCACTTCAAAATTTCATAGTCCTGATCAGCGCCAAACAGGTCAATTGCCGAACTGTCGATTTTTGCCCGGTGGGTGCTGTTGCCCTCACGCGGACGATTTCCGGCAAGGAATCCACGGGCAATTGGCGACCAGGGGACAACCGCGACCCCCTCGCTGGTGCAATAGGGCATCATTTCCCGCTCTTCCTCACGGTAAACCAGATTATAAAAATTTTGCATGGCTACAAACGGGTGATAGCCCGCTGATTTTTGCATTTCACGCAGCTTGGCGAACTGCCAGGCGCGCATCGATGATGCCGCAGGATACAGCACCTTGCCCTGACGAACCAGCACCTCGATGGCCTCCAGCATTTCATCGTCCGGCGTATCCGGGTCCAAACGGTGGATATACAAAATATCCACATAGTCCATTTGCAGTCGTTTGAGCGATTGTTCCAGTGCCTCGATC
>JALTNS010000365.1 GCA_027000565.1 Rhizobiaceae bacterium
AAACAAACCTTTGCTTGAACGGAAGTTTCAAAAATGGCTGGCTAAAGATTTGGTTCAATTGGCCGGCGAGGCTGGTATCAGGGCCAAAACCGTAAAAATGGCAACCGCGAAACTTACCCTCGACTGTAAACTTCCCGATCTTGCACCACCGGGCGCAAAGGTTAAGTCAACACGGCAAAAACAGGCTGAATTTCGTGCGCCCGGTCGTTATTTTGGCGAACGTTCGTTGCAGGTATTGGTAAAACGCGGGCGGAACCGTTTGAAACAATGGAAACGCACGCTGGACAAGATTGAAAGGCGGTACGGTGTTCCGCGCGAGATTATTGTTGCCATATGGGGGCGTGAATCCGGTTTTGGGCGGGTAAAAATGCCCAAGAATGCCATTCGTTCACTGGCAACCGAGGCCTTTATGGGCCGACGCAAACAATTGTTCCTGGGGGAGTTGATCGCAGCACTCAAAATTGTTGAAAGCGGGGATGTGGTGGCCGCCAAGATGGGCAGTTCGTGGGCTGGGGCACTTGGGCAACCGCAGTTTTTACCGTCTAAATTTCACCAGTATGCGGTAGATTTTGACGGCGATGGTCGCCGTGATATCTGGCGTTCAACACCTGACACACTGGCTTCAATTGCAAATTATCTCAAACAACACGGCTGGCAAAAAGAGCGGAAATGGGGCTTTGAGGCTAAAATTCCGGCCACGGTGTTCTGCACACTGGGTGGCCCGGACTCCAAGCAGACAATTGCCGCGCTTGCCGCGCGTGGCATCAAACCCGTCAACGCCAAACGATTTCCGCGCAATGAACTGAAACAACCGGGTTATGTGTTGTTTCCAGCCGGACGATTTGGCCCGACATTTGTCACCACTCCCAATTTCTACGTTCTGAAAAAATACAATGAATCAGATGTCTATGCGCTTTTTGTCGGTCATCTGGCGGACCGGATGGCAAAAAACGCCGGATTCAAAACCAAATGGGCAAAACTGGACGTCTTGTCCCGCAATGCCGTACTAAAAATGCAAACCAAAATGATCGCGCTTGGATTCGATGTGGGTGGAGCTGACGGATTTATCGGATATAAAACCCGTACATCCATCGGCCTGTGGCAATTGCAGAACAATAAAGAAGTGACCTGTTTCCCCGATAAAAAACTGATCCGCGAAATTTCCCGACAATAAAATTCAGTTTTTCACCGGACGGCGATACAGCCAGACCCGTGCGGGCGGTACATTGCGCATGACCCAGTCGTGGTGTTCCACCACATAGGAACCCCGGTTTGCCAGCACCGGTGACATGGGACCGTATGAAAATTGCACGACCGGGCGCCCCGGCGCAATGCGGTCCAGCAGGGATTCAATCAGTCGAATTCTCGCAGATTGCGGAAAGTTCAATAAAGGAAGAGACGATATAACACAGTCATATTCGTCCACCTTGACGCCGGCCAGCGCCCGATCGAGATCAAAAGCATCGCCCTGAATAATGTTGACGCCTGGAAACGCGTTATGAAGTGTTTTCAAAAACTCTTCAGAATATTCCAGCGCATAAAGATCCTTGGGCGCAACGCCCCGTTCAAGGATCGTTCTGGTAATCGGGCCGGTGCCCGGTCCCAGTTCCAATACCGGCAGGCCGCTATCCGTTCGAATGACAGATGCCATTGAACGGGCCAGCTGAACTCCTGTTGGTACGATTGAACCGGTGGTTTTTGGACTGCTAACCCAGGTTTTGATAAATTTCAGTTCATTGCCAAATTTATTGGATATTACCTTACCCACGATACTATTCTTAAGTCGACTGCGCACTAACAGTTCCAATCCGGTTGTTGAGATTTGTGGGTTCTAGCGTAAATGCCATTGATGTATAATAGGAAACCGTACAGAGGATTAAACCACCTTGTAAACTTTTTGTCAGATATGGCTGCGATTTATATCATTCCTGTTTTGCTGCCTCGTAACATGCCGGTTTAAATCGCGGAGTGCAAATTACCAAAAATATAAGTTTGTCATCTGTGGTGTTTTTTATTCGCTGCTTGTGGCCCGGCGCAATCGCAATGCAGTCGCCCGCTTCGACCGCAAACGGCACGCATTCTCCATCGTCCATCAGCCCGCAACCTTTTTCGATGAGATAGGTTTCGGCGGTTCCATTCAGCGCATGCAACTCGGTGGTCACACCCGGCAGTACCGTACAACGGGCTATCGACAGACCGGGGCTCTTGGCATCGTTCAAAATTTCCTTGATGGTGCAGCGCTCACGGGTTGCAAATTCTGCCGAGTTGTTTTTTGCAATGAGTGTTAACATGGTGCGTATTGGCCTGTTGCTGATTGTGGTTTAATAATTCCAAACGGTTTTTTTCAAACTAATTGCAGTTTACCCGCGATATTGAGGATATTTCATTGCCGATTGAAACAATTATTAAAAATGCTCTGATAGTGACCTGCGATCAAGACCACCGGATAATTGAGGACGGCGCTTTAATTTTCAAAGGCCGAACAATCGAATGGGTCGGTGCTGGCAAAAATATTGACAAAAATCGCCTGACCTCCGCCACGGTGATTGATGCGGGTGGAAAAATTCTGATGCCCGGATTGATAAACACCCACGCCCATTGTGGTGATACGCTGTTTCGCGGACTTGTTGAAGACCTGCCGCTGGAACAATGGCTGCAATCGGTATGGAAGGCCGAGGCGGCAATTCTGGGCAGCGCCAGTACCACCCGGCTCGGGGTTGAACTGGGTTTTGCCGAACTGTTGCTGGGTGGTGTTACCAGCGTCATGGATATGTTCTGGCACCCGGACCAGACTTTTGCCGCGGCGGAAGAATGCGGCATACGGATTGCCACCGGCGGCATCTTTTTTGATTTTGACGGCATGGATGGCGACGGACCGGATAACCGGCTGTATGATGCGGAAAACCTGTTCGAAAAATTTGGCGACAATGACGAGATGTTTGTCGGCACCATGCCTCACGGCACCTATACGGTTGGCCCACAAAATCTGCGCAAAGCGATTGATCTGGCAAATTCCAGAGGCGGATTTTTTTCGACCCATGCGGCGGAAACCAAAGTTGAACAGGCAACCATCGATGAGCGTTACCAGACCAGCGTCATTCGCCATTTGAGCAGTCTTGCGGGCCTGTCGCCGTGCACGGTGCTTGCCCATTGTGTGCATGTGGATGAGCATGAGCTGGACCTGATGGCAAAATCCGGAACCCATGTGGCGCACAATCC
>JALTNS010000366.1 GCA_027000565.1 Rhizobiaceae bacterium
AAACAACGCGAGAATGCAGGGCATCACTGAGCGGTACATTAAGTGTTTTCATGTGGAATTTTTAAGAAATATGTTTGCATATATTCTATCCAAAAATGGCTATTTTCCAAATCTAAAAGGCCAGTTTGAATTCACTGGATTTGCTAATTGGATATAAATGAATATAAATGGATACGATTAGACACTTAATTGGATATCCATGAAGCTCTCACATCTCGACATAACACCCGATCTCCTGAAGCTTATCGCCGAAATCGACGAGTTCAAGGGCAGCTGGAAGGTTTTGAAAACGCTCTCGCCCGAGCGCTTGCAATCTTTGCGCCATGTTGCGACGATAGAAAGCATCGGCTCTTCCACGCGGATTGAAGGTGCTAAGCTTTCCGACCAAGAGGTTGAAAATCTTATGCAGGGGCTTTCCACACAATCCTTTGCCTCGCGCGACGAACAAGAGGTGGCCGGATACGCGCAGGCCATGGATGTGATTTTTGAGAGCTATAACGATATTGCGCTTTCGGAAAACTATGTGAAACAGTTGCACCGCGATTTGTTGCGCCATTCTGAAAAGGACCAGCGGCATCGAGGTGAATTCAAGAAATTCCCGAACTCTGTTGAGGCCTTTGGTCAAGACGGGAAAAGCCTGGGCGTGATTTTTGAAACCACTAGCCCGTTTGATACCCCTCGCAAAATGCAGGAACTCCTGCATTGGACACACGAGGTGCTGGAAGATAAAAGCTTGCACCCGCTTCTTGTTGCGGGGATATTCACCGTTGTCTTTCTCGCTATTCATCCATTCCAGGATGGAAATGGACGGCTATCCAGAATACTGACCTCGCTGATTTTGCTGAAAACCGGATACAATTATATTCCCTACGCCTCGCTGGAAAGCGTGATCGAGAAGAACAAGGAAGGCTATTATCTTTCCCTGCGTCGTACACAAACAACCCTGGAAAATGATACTCCAGATTGGCTTCCCTGGCTGCGGTTTTTCCTTACGTCACTCAAACGGCAAAAAGACCATTTGAGCGTGAAACTTGAAGCGCAATCAGGTCCGAAAACCAAAGGGCTTCCGAAAGAAAGTTTGCAAATACTCGACTATGTAAACGAGCATGGGCAAATTACCACTAGCCTCGCCCAAGAGCTGACCGGCTTGCTTCGACCCACGGTTCGGGCGCGCCTGACAAAGCTTGTGTCCCAGGGACACTTGCAACTGTATGGGAAGGGCAGGGGGGCTTTTTATGAGAAGGCTGAATAGTAGGCTAACTTTATTTTTTTGGTGAAACGGTATGTCCCAACAATTTGACCCAGGCAGATTTGCAAGCGAGATTGATGCTGCTTGTGATGAAGGAAAATCGCTGGAGCTCGATCAACTTTTGCAAAAGTGTGATGAGTATCTTGTAACGGCTGAGGGTGTAGCCCGCGTTGACCTGCATTTTTTTAAGGCCAACATTTATTCAGCTCTGTGGCAAATAAAAGCTGAAGAAGAAGGGTCGTGGGGCTGGAGCCAACATGAGGTGGTTCAGGAAATTTTATCCCTCAGGCAGGCAATATGTGAGCCCGAATTTGAACGTAGCACTATCGTTCGACAATGCCAAATTCGCACAAACCTAGCAAATAGTTTAAGCACGGTCGGGCGATCAGTCGAGGCGATAGAAGAATATTCTAACGTTATCGAAGCCATTCCAAATTTTGCTATGGCGCTTGGCAATAGAGCGTATTCAATATCGGTATATTCCTATTACCTTTACGATCTAGGGCATAAATGTTTGCTTTTAGATCAATCTCGCCGTGATTATCGTGATGCTTTGCATCTAGAAGCGCTTTGGGATTCTGGCCCTCATCCCGAAGCTGAAAATCAGTTTAAAGAAAGTTTGTCTGGGATTGATAAGTATCTTCGAGCAGTCCAGTTTGATCAAAATTTTGACCCATCCGCATTTTCACTTGGAGAAACGGCGGAAGAAAAAGAGTATCGCAAATGGAGTTTAAAAAATAACTTATTCATCAATCCCCTTAACGATATTACAGAGGAAGCTGTTGCGGCTAATGATGTCCTGCATTTGCCACCTCATTCATACGGCTTGGAGGAGCAAGTAAGGTTTCCAGCATTCTATAATATCCTCAAGCAGGAATATGTATCGGCGAGATTTCATTTATTTAGCTCTCAGCCAAAGGATGAAGATCACTTTTCTGACCGCGATATTCTTTTGATGGATTCATTTGATTATGGGGTGTTTGGTTTTCGTGTAGAACAGCTAAAGCTTGCGTTCCGTTCGGCATATTCGGTCTTCGACAAAATTGCGCTGTTTTTGAATGACTACTTCCAGGCTGGTCTCGAACCAAAACGAGTGTCGTTTCGACAAATATGGCAAACTCAAATCAAAGGCGGGAAAATAGTTTTGCGCGACGCATTTGCTGGAAGTGAAAACTTACCCCTTCGAGGATTATATTTTTTATCGAAAGATTTTTTTGATAAAGAATTTTCGGAATTTGCCTCACCAGATGCCAAAGACCTCGACCAGTTGCGCAATTTTCTAGAGCATCGTTTTGTTACCTTAACTGGTTTAGGTATGGGCGGGGAATCGAGTGAGTTGCATAAGCGTTTTGACCTGGCCGAATTTCAACAAAAGGCGATGAGGTTGCTTAAATTATCTCGGGCGGCCTTGATTTATCTATCCCTTGCCATGCACCGAGAGGAACAGTTGCGAAAAGAGAAATTAGGCGAGGATGATGATCGAATTACTATGCCTATAGCAGCGGTTCCGATTGTTCGTGACCAGCTGTAGTTTTTCTTTTTCACCCGCAAAGATTTTCTGGCGAAATACCCTTCGGAAACGTCCGTGCTAGGGGAGAGGGTCAATCAGAGTCTTGTAATTCTACCGCTGGTGCTCGATTTCAAAAACCGCCCTCGATAGGGTAGGGACCATTATTCGAGTGAACGGATTTTTGACACCTTCACACAGTGCGCGGTTTTCTTACTACGCCTCAGATTGAGGTGTTTTATTTTCTCACTTTTTGACTATGCCAAATTGGAATTTCAATGACGTGACCATAGACGCGCCAGAGGGAGACGTTCACACTTTCCTTGTTCGTGACAAGAACGAGTATCGCTTCAATATGCACAAAATATTTCCTGAGACCTTTGGATCAGAAGATGCCACGGGAGATGATGGATGGGATTATGATTGGGCCTGCGATAACACAGGTTCAAAATGGTTTC
>JALTNS010000367.1 GCA_027000565.1 Rhizobiaceae bacterium
GGTTTGAGCATTTGCTGTACAACATGTTATTCCTCTGGTGTTTTGGCATTATTGTTGAGGGCAATGTGGGCTGGAAGTGGATGCTAATTGCTTACCTGAGTATTGGCATTGTCGGCGACATGATTAATCAAGTCGCGATGCTCGGCTACACCGGCCCGGTAACAGGCGCGGGTGGGGCATCGTTGGCGGTATTTGGAATGATGGCGATTGCACTGGTATGGGCACCTAAGAGTAATATTGAGTTTGCCTATTTCATCTGGATATTTATTTTCATTCGCACAGGTCTTGCTCAAATTCCTGTATTAGTGGTTGCATTTGTTTACCTGGGGTTGAATTTTCTGTTCGCTTCGTATTCTGCAGAATTGGGAATTGGTTCAGAAATTGCGCACCTGATTGGTGCCGGTCTTGGTTTCGCGTTGGGAGTTGTGTTATTCAAACGGAATATGGTCGACTGTGATAACTGGGATTTATTCTCGGTCATTAATGGAACCGCAGGCGACCATAATAATCGTAAAGACAAAGAAATAGAGCCTTACCATTATACATCTGCTGCATTCGATGCAGAACGCGTGGCCAATCGCTCACGTTTTGGTGGAGCAGCAAGTACAAATGCTGATGTTGACGACGACGAAGATGAAGAGTTTGAATCTCGCCGAGTGAAACGCAAAGTGAAAGCGATCAAAAAAATACGTGCATATCTTAAAGAAAACAATCCCCATGCGGCCTTGCATGAATATGAGAACCTGAAACATTATCTACCCGATTGGAACTTGAGCCAGGCCGACCAGACGGTTCTTATAGATGGATTGTACAAAGCACGCGACTGGGACAATTCAGTGAAACTAATGGCAGATTTTCTCGAACGTTACCCCGCTGCAAACCCGCGTATTCGATTGCAATATGCCGCGTTGATGGTCGAAGTGAAAGAACGCCCGCGCTTTGCACTGGAAGTATTAGAGCCGCTGCATAAACAAAAGCTGTCGAAACAGCATCAACATTTTATGAGCAAAGTCCAGAGAAAAGCAGAACAGTTGATCGATGACGGGTTACTGGAACTCGATGGGCAATCGTGGAATTAGCAGACAGACTCTTTCTGTGAAGAGACCTGAGAGTTTGTGGTCTGTTGTTCCAGGGATTCTAAGGCAACAAAGTTATCAGGCGTTGTTGTATTGGAACCGCAGCTATTGCAACCACCCGATGCACAGCCATTCTGCCGGTTCAACATTTTGTAAACTCTGCGCGCAAGCAGTACCGCCGCTACGAGCACGAAAAGAGAAGTGGCAATAAATTGTGCGTTTATCTCTTCCATAGCTTCATTATGGGTTAGCATCCGCAAAAAAACAAGGGGTGTGACCAGCACATCAGGCAAGCGGGCGCATCTCGGGGTTTACGCCGGCTATCTGTCAGGAGTAGCTATGCTCGCCAGAGCGTAGATTCGACGGATATGGAGCGATTGACAAATTAGTGTCCGATTGACTCAGGATGGGTAGCACAGACAACGGAGTTGTCTGGGCTACCCCTGAATATCTTCGCGCAAATCCCAATGTGCACATCAGGCGAGCCGAGCCAGTCATCGCTCTGGTGCTTTCCAATTTATCGCCCGCATTTCAAAGTAGAATGTGTAACAACATAACCTGCAACTCGCCAGTTATTTGCCTGCGTTCAGTTTTTTCACGAGCCGATGGACTGAAGCGTTGATGTCTTTTTCGATATCGACATGCCAGCGATGGCAGGGCATGCCGTAGACCATCATGGAGCTTTGACCTTCGTAGCCACCCTCTTCCAGCACGCGCAGAGAAGGAATGTAGCACATGACATCGTTGCAATAGCCAGTGACCCAGGTTTTGTCGCCGAATGCTTTTTTGAAGCCAAGAGAATAATCGACAACAACTTCTCCGCCGAGAGTGATCCAAAGTTGATTGTCGAGTTTCCAGGCTTGCACAGGGTAGGGATACGTGCGGAAGAATGGTTGACCTGCTTTGAGTTGCTTGAGCAGCCGGGCAGCCCAGCGTTGTTTGTAGTTGGGCTTGGCTGCTGCCATTGGTTCGAGTTCCTCTTGTGTGGGAGCTGCTCCCAGTTTGAGGTCAATCATTTCCAGTTCGGTTTGCAATTTTGGTTTCAGCGAATTCATCGGTTGCAGCAGTACTTCTTCGACTGAACTGGCCAGCATGTTGCCGTAGCGTTGTGCCAGATATTCAAAACGTCTTGGAATAGGGTTTTGATCGGCTCCGCAGCCCATCGCAAACAGAGCGACGGCACCAGGATGGCTCGCTTCCAGCGCATACTGCGCAAACCCGGCGTAGTCGCCGCACCATTTGTAAAAGCTTAGTGTGGTATTATGACAGGCATAGCCGAAGACAACTCCTTTCAGTTTGCCGTCGAGAGAACGAATCGCCAGCACAGGAACGGAATGATCAATCGGACCTTTCAATTCATTCTTCGCTCGAATGGCGGGGACATCTGCTTCTCGATTGTTACGACGATTGACACCAAACCGGGTAATTCCCTTTCCCGCATACAACCTGACAGATTCCATACTGTTGAAAGCCTGTTTGATGGTCGTGATGATTTTCTCTTCCAAAACATTGGAGTATTCTTCAATCTGCTTGATATGTTCCGCCTTGAGGGGGTAAGTGTCATACAAGGCACCGCGCAGCACTGGCCCGCAATGGGTGTGTGAACTGTTGAGCATAATTTGTGCCCGTTCCAGCCCCAGTTCTTTTTTCAAAGTCGCACAGGTGTTGTTGTAAATGGACTGTGAGATACCAAGCGTATCGCTCGAAAGAATGACTGCCTTGTGACCGTTGGCATCTTCCAATGCAACCACGCGAATATACAAATCGTGCAGGGTTGCCTCTGCGGTATGGTCGCGGCCACCATAACCGGCCATCCACATCGATTTTTCCGGCGTAATGACTGCCTTGGCCGTGCCCGCTTTCCAGGTTGCCTCTGCGGCAGACGTTGTCGAACAGATAAGCAGAGCCAGAGTCGTTGTTACTGCCAGCAGAAATTTGTTGAACATGGCATGGGCCTTTTCAGGTAATGTTGTTGACCGTGTGTAATATAGGGTCTTTCGATATAGCATGCGCGCCGTTTGCACGCATAACTTACGAATGTCCAATAAATCTCTTTAGTTGTGGCAAACCAACCACACTGGGGGGCTGTCAATGTTGTGTTGTTTCTCTGACTGCAAGCAGTCGGCGTG